>CAIJOU010000062.1 GCA_903822375.1 Candidatus Hydrogenedentota bacterium | reverse complement strand
GTGCATGGTTGATGACCGGCGACGGGACAGCATCAGGAGCGTTCCAAGACTCAGTCCACCCAAAAAGAGGTCGCCACAGCTCTTCTTGAACTTGTTAAGGATAAGACCGCTTTTGCTCCCGGAGCATCCGGCGCAACCGCCACCCTCATCCAGCCCCGCCTCGGTGCGGCTAATCTGTCCGTCACCGTCCGAATCCACTGCGCTGAACACGGCCTGTGCCAGTTCTGGCAGCGCTGCCAAGGCCTCCGAATAGCTGACCGCACCATCCCCGTTGCTGTCCACCGAGTCAAAGGCGGCTGCAAGCTTGTCACGCAACTCCGCTTCGGTCGGCGCAGCCGTCTCGCCCTCGCCCTCAGCCTCCCCTTCAAGTTCACCTTCCGGAGCGCAGGGACCGGTGGATACCAAGAGGGCCACGGAAGTACCGATGGCCACTCCCTGACCGGCAGCCGGTGTCTGACTGATCACAAGGCCCGCTGCCACGGTGTCACTGCACTGCTGTGTGACCGTACCGGTGACCAGACTGGCTCCTTCCAGTGCGGCAGACGCCGCAGTCTCCGTTTGGCCTGTCACGTTGGGCACGGTCACAGGGCATGCTCCCGTGGACACCACCAGGGCCACTGCCGTCCCGGAAGATGCCTGTTGTCCGGCACCTGGAGTTTGGCTGATGACCAGACCGGTCGCCACCACATCACTGCATTGTTGTGTCACAGTGCCGCTGACAAGGTTTGCGCCAGTGAGCGTTGTGTTCGCTTCCGCCTGCGTCTGGTGGACCACATTGGGAACGATCGCGTCACACAGACCCGCCGAGATTACCAGTGCAACGACACTGCCAAACGGTGCCTGTTGATCCGCCGTGGGCGTCTGGCTTATGACCAACCCGGCAGTCACCGTGTTACTGCACTCTTGTGTCTTCGTGCCAACGGTGAGATTTGCGTTCGTAATCGCCGTCGTTGCCGCGGATTGTGTCTGACCCACCACGTTGGGTACGGCGACGGTACAATGGCCCGTCGACACCACCAGGGATACAGCACTTCCAAAGGGCGTTTGTTCACCCGCGGTCGGCGCTTGGCTGATGACCACTCCTGCTGCCACACTGTTGCTGCATTGCTGCGAAACCGTGCCAAGCGCAAGGCTTGCCCCGCCAATCGTTGTGGTCGCCAGGGTTTGTGTCTGTCCCACGACATTGGGCACGGTTGTGTTGCACATGCCCGTAGACAGGACTATGGTCACGGCACTGCCATACGCTGTCGACGCTCCTGCCGCCGGCGTCTGACCGCAAACCAGGCCCTCTGCAACGGCGTTACTGCACTGGTGCGACACAGTGCCGATAGTCAAATTCGCGCCGGCAAGCGCCGTTTGTGCCTCAGTCTGGGTTTTGCCGGCCAAACCGGGCACGGTCACCGGGCACCGGCCTGTCGACACCACCAGCGTCACGCCACTGCCAGAGGGCGTCTGTTGACCCGCCTCCGGAGTCTGGCTGACAACCGTGTCGGTGGCTACGGTGTCGTCGCACCGCTGCGTTATGCTGGCAATATACAGTCCCACACCTGTGAGAGTGGTGCTCGTCGAACTCATGGTCTGGCCCACCAAATTTGGCACGGTCACCGGGCATCCCCCATTCGACACCACCAGCGCCACAGCGGCACCCGTAATTGCCTGTTGGAACGCCCCGGGATTCTGGCTTATGACCTTTCCCGCGGAAATGGTGTTACTGCACTGCTGCGTTACCGTGCCGACCGTCAGACCAAAGTTTGTGATGAATGCCTGAGCGTCCGCCTGCGTTTCGCCAAGCACATAAGGCACCAGGACGTCCACGGCACCTCCGGTGACCGGCCACAGCTTGGTCGTGCCGTCACCCGACCCGGTGAGAACTTTGGTCCCGTCCGGAGAGAAGGCCACCGAAAGCACCCAGTCCGTGTGTCCTTTGAAGTTGCGCAACTCCGCGCCCGTTGCCGCATCCCAAAGTTTCGCCTCCCGGTCGCCGACTCCGGCAAGCACCTTGGTCCCATCCGGTGAAAACGCGACGGACCATGCCGAGTAACCGCTGTGCCCCGAAAAGGTTCGGAGCACCGCACCCGTTGTTGCGTCCCACAGTTTTACCGAGTCGTCCGACGAACCGGTGAGCACCTTGGTTCCATCCGCGGAAAAGGCCACGGAACACACTGAATCTGTGTGGCCGATGAAGGTGAGCAGGACCGCGCCCGTGTCGGCATTCCATAGAATTGCCCTGTTGTCATTCAGCCCGGCGAGCACCTTGGTCCCATTCGGTGAAAATGCCACAGCGAATACCATCTTCGAGTCCGTGGTAAAGGTGCGCACCACTTCGCCCGTGGCCGAGTTCCACAGTTTAGCTGTGCCGTCCACTGAACCGGTGAGCACCCTGGTTCCGTCCGGCGAAAACGCCACCGAGGGAATCCGTCTCGTGTGCCCTGTGAAGGTGCGTATGACTTCGCCAGTGGACGCGTTCCACAGTTTCGCCGTGGAGTCGTCCGATCCGGTAAGGACTTTGGTCCCATCCTGCGAAAAAACGGCCGAGTTTACGGGGCCCGCATGCCCCGCAAAGTCATACAGCCCCGCGCCCGTTGCTGCGTCCCAGAGTTTTGCGACAAGGTCTCCCGTCCCGGTAAGCACCCTGGTCGCGTTCGGTGAAAATGCGGCCGAGCCCACCTGGCCCGTGTGTCCGGTGAAGGTGTGGAGTTCCGTGCCTGCTGTCGCGTCCCACACTTTTTCCGTATTGTCATACGCGCCGGTGAGGATCTTGGTCCCATCCGGCGTAAAGGCCGCGGACAAAAGGGCCGAAGTGTGCCCGGTGAAGGTGCGGACGTTCTCGCCCGTTTCCACGTTCCACAGTTTCGCCGTACTGTCGTAGGACCCGCTGACCATCCTGGTCCCGTCCATTGAAAACGCCACCGAAGTCACGATCGAGGTGTGCCCGGAAAAGGTGCGGATACTGACGCTCGAGTCCACGCTCCACAGTTTTGCCGTGTTGTCATTTGACCCCGTGAGTAGCCGCGTCCCATCGGACGAAATAGCCACGGAGGATACAATCGACGTGTGTCCGGTGAAGGTGCGGAGATTCACGGCTGTGTCTGTGTCCCACAGTTTTGCCGTTGTGTCCCACGATCCGGTGAGCACTTTGGTCCCGTCCGGGGAAAAGGCCACGGAAGCCACCGCAGAGCCATGTCCGGTGAAGGTGTGAATGTTCGCGCCCGTGGCCGCGTCCCACAGTTTCGCCTTGAGGTCCCGCGCTCCGGTGAGCACTTTGGTCCCGTCCGGAGAACACGCCACCGACAGGACTCCCTCCTCATGACCGATGAAGGTGCGAAGTTCTGCCCCGGTGGCCAGGTCCCACAGCTTAGCCGTGTAATCGTACGACCCGGTGAGCACCTTGGTCCCGTCCGGGGAAAAGGCCACGCAAAGCACTTCGCGCGTGTGTCCGGTGAAGGCGCGGAGAAGGGTGCCCGTCGCGGCATCCCAGAGTCGTGCCCTGCCGTCCCCGGACCCGGTAAGGAATTTCGTTCCATCGGGGGAGTAGGCGACGTTTGAACTGAGCTTTCCCATGCCATACTGCTTAAGAGGCGTGGATATGTTGTCCTTCTCGGCAGATTTGTCCGTGCCGACGCCTGCAGGCTGCGCGCCCTCCGGAATTGCAGCCATGGCTGCAACTGAAATCAACAGCGAAACAACAACGATTGCGCTGCATACCCCGTAAAGACGTGTTCCTGCCATGGTCCTTTTCCTCCTTGTACGCACTTGACCGCCTTCAACACTTCCTATTGGCCCACTTTGGGCGCTCCATTCCGTTCCGGTTACACCGGAATCGGACGATGTCGAAATCCCCGGTTCCCAAAGTCACGTTTGGCGCAAATCCAATGGTGAACCTGTTCATTGCGGTATGGTTCGGCAGGGATAGTCTTCCACGCAGGTGTTACACCAGGCACCTCGCCGCTCCGCACATGGCCCACACAATAAGAAAATAGGACAAATTTGGCGCCAAAGCAAGTTTTTCTTGCGTACCCTCCAAGAGCCGCACAAGGACCAGGCAAGAATCTCCCCAGGACCGGCCGCGCGGGCACCTGGAGCGCACCATCCCCGCCGGGGGACTGCCACCATTTTCGTCCCACCTCCTGACCTTGCGCGTAGAACCGGTACCCGAAATGGTGACTGCTACTTTGGAGTGCGTGCGGCCATGCCGCCGCTTTTCTTCCCGCAGGCCATGCCTGCGGGCCGACGGGGCATGGCCCCGTCGAAACAAAGCTGTGGCATGGCCACAGCACTCCAAAAAGGACGGCGTCCTTCTCATGGGGTGTGCGTAGCCCACCGTTGCGGATGGATCGCACCATCCCCGCCGGGGTACAGGCACCTGTTCCCGGCAAGTGTCATTGTTGGCATGCCCACGTTCATTGGCGGGAACAGGATGCCAGTCCCCCTGCGGGCGATGCACTCCGTGCCCGACCGTTCGGGCAATACGAATACTTGTTAATTGTGACGGACTGTCTTAGACTGTGCCCGGTTATCCCGCCCGAGACGGAGTTGATGCCTTGGAGAACAAGAGTATTATTGCCGGAGTGGTCGTGCTGCTTTTGGCGGTGCTTCTGGTGCCCATGACGCTCTCCAGATTGAACCGGACGCCCTCCACTTCCACGGCGCCTGTTGCCGCACCCGCACCTGCGACGCCGCCCCCCGTTGCCCCCCCTTCTCAGGAACCCCCCGCAAGGCCGGTTCTCGATGCCGCAATTCTGGACAAACTGCTCTACGGCATGACTTACAGCCAGGTGGTCGCTGTGCTTGGCGGCGAGGCGGATGAGTCCGAATCGCAGTATGAGCGGGGCAAAACCGGCTATACCGGACCGACGCTGACTATCTGGAAAACCTGGGTGAACCCGGACGGGTCCAAGTTGCGTGTCGGATTTGTGGAGAGCAAGCTTGAACAGAAGCAGTTCAAGTTCAGGGAACGCGCCAAAGAGTCCGACGGAGAAAGATAACAGCCGCGGGCACGGGAGCGGGCAAAACGGCACGAACGGCGTTGAACGACGAAAGGAAGCATCATGAGGTCTTTGACTATCGCGGGTTGTTTGCTGCTGGCATCAACGGTCACGGCGGCGCAGGAAATCACGCTGCGCGTGATGACGTTCAATGTGCGCTACGGAACCGCCTTCGACGGGGACAATTCCTGGTCCAAGCGGAAGGACACGGTCGTCAACTGCATTAAGCAGTATGACCCGGACATCATGGGCATGCAGGAATGTCTCGCAATGCAGGCGGATTACATCGCGCAGAACCTGCCCGGATACCGCTGGACCGGCATCGGCCGCGATCAGAACGGCAAGGGCGAGATGACGGCCGTGTTTTACAAGGCGGAGGTACTGGTTCCGATCGAGACCCTCAACTTCTGGCTCAGCGAAACGCCCGACCAGCCGGGTTCGATGTCCTGGGACACGGCCTGCACGCGCATGGCGACGCGCATCAAGTTCCATCACCCCAAGACAGGGCGTTTCTTTGTGTATGCCAACACACACATGGACCACAAGAGTGAATTGGCCCGGCAAAACGGCATCGGCGTGATCGAGACCCGTCTTGCCCCCTATGCCGGAGACCTTCCGGTCATTCTCACCGGCGATTTCAACGCCAGCGCGGGCAAGAGCAAGGCCTACACATTCGCGATGGAAAAGGGCTTCAAGGACAGTTGGACCGAGGCACCCGAAAAGAAGGGGCCGACGATCACCATTTCCGACTTCAAAGCGCCCAAACCTGATGCAGACGCGCGGATTGACTGGATTCTCTACTGCGGCAACGCGCAGGCGCTGGAATGTGAAACCGTCACGTACAATGAAAACGGTCGTTATCCGACAGACCATTTCCCCGTGTTCGGCGTCCTGAGGCTGCCCTGAACCGTCCATGTCATCGCATTGACAGAGAGAGTCTCCCATGCGGCGTTTTCTAAGATGGTTCGGTGCGTTTCTTGTGCTGCTCTTCGTGGTGCTTTGGGTAGCCGTCGGCTATGTGGGTACAAACATCGTGACCGCGCCCAGTCACCGAAAGATCCGGCCGAAGAGCGAAATCTCCGGAAAGCCGGTGGAACAGGTTTCGATAACGACGGAAGACGGCATCGTGCTGTCCGCCTGGTATGTGCCCAACGGCGGCGACAAGGCCGTGGTCACGCTTTCGG
>CAIJOU010000061.1 GCA_903822375.1 Candidatus Hydrogenedentota bacterium | reverse complement strand
GAAACGCTTTCATGGAGGACGTGCTGCCGCACCGCAGTCCCTTGGGGACCATCTTTGGCTACAGTTCCACCTGCGATCCCACCATTCTGACAGGCGTTCTGCCGCGCGAGCACGGCCATTTTTCCTTTTACCGGTACGCGCCTGAAAGCTCCCCTTTTGGGCGCGCGCGCCTGTTGTCGCTGCTTCCCGCGTCCATCACGGGACGCGGCCGGGTGCGCCATCACATCAGCAAGTGGTACAAGCGGCGCCTCGGCTACACGGGCTATTTCCAGTTGTACAGCATGCCTTTTGAACTGCTGCCCTATTTCGACTACACGGAAAAGAAGGATTTGTACCAGCCGGGCGGGATTATAGGAGGTCAGCCGACCATATTCGACCACTTGCGTGACCGCGGCACATCTTTCTTCCTGTCCGACTGGCGCAAGGGTGAACGGGAGAACTTGGCGGGGGCCACCGCTGCAGTGCAGGTGGAAGGGCTTCGTTTCGCCTATGTCTATCTCGCTGCGATGGACGCCACCCTGCACCAGTACGGGCCGGACAGCGAGGAGGGGCGGGCGCACATCCGCTGGTACGACGCCCAACTCAGGGGACTGCTTCAGACCGCGCAGCAGCACCATGGCGACGTGCGCATGCACGTGTTTTCCGACCACGGCATGACGGCGGTCACACGATGCTGCGCGTTGATGCGGGTGGTGGACGGACTCGGCTTGCAATTTGGCGTGGACTACGCTGCCGTGTTTGATTCCACACTTGCCCGCTTCTGGCCGCTAAACGACCGCGCCCGCAGTCTCCTTGTGGGTGCCCTGTCCAAAGTGGAGGACGGGCATATTGTTTCTGACGAGGAACTCCGGCGTTGGGGTACCGACTTTCCGGACCGCAGTTATGGAGAGTTTCTTTTCCTCCTCGATCCCGGTGTGCTGTTGTGCCCGAGTCATTTGGGGTTGAAGCCGCTTGCCGGCATGCACGGTTATGCCCCCGAGCATCCGGACAGCGTGGCCATGTATGCGTCCAGCCATGCGCCGGAAAAAGCGCCAAACCGGCTGGAGGACCTTTACGGAATCATGCGGGCGGAGGCGGATGCATCATGAAGCCATGGGTTGTCATGCGCGCACGAAACGACATGCCGCTGGTGGCGGAAACGCTCGCCATGCTTCGGCGGCAAAGCATGCCGCACCGGTTGATCGTGTTTGACAATGCATCCACCGACGGAACCCGTGAGACGGCCGCCTCCCAGGCGGACGTGATTGTGGATGTGCCTGAGGGTGCCTATGTGCCGGGCCGCGTGTTAAATCAGGCGATGGAGGCCACCGACGGTGACCTGGTGGCGTTCTTAAATTCCGACTGCACACCGGTGGACACAGAATGGCTTGCCCGCCTGTTGTCCGGTTTTGACGCGTCGGAAATGCCGCGGATCGCCGCCGTCTTCGGGAGGCAGATACCCCGGCCGGACTGTCTGCCCCTTTTTGCAAAGGACACGGAGAACACCTTCGGCGACGGCAGGCTGCAGCGGCACTGGAAACACTGCTTTTCGATGGCCTCGTCCGCCATTCGCCGGTCGGTTTGGTTTGATCGGCAATTCAATGAGGTGATTCAGTATTCCGAGGACGTTGAGTGGACTTGGACAATCCGCCGGAGGGGCTATGAAATCCGATACATGGCGGACTCGCAGGTGTTCCATTCCCACAACTACACGCTCAAGCAGTGGTACAGGCGTCAGTTTGGCGAGGGCCGGGCAGAGGCGCAGTTCTTTGACTGGCCGTTGTGGGAGCGTCACTGGCTGCGTTACTCGCTGTTGCCCTGTGCGCGGCAGATCATGTCCGATATGAAGTATTGTTTGCGGGCAGGACAGCCAGGCGCGGCCTGCTTTTCACCCCTGCTGCGCAGTGCCCAGATGCTGGGCCGGCGACGGGGATTCGTCACGGGCTGGGCGGAACGGAGGCGAGAGCGTCCATGAACGTTTATGCCCGCAACGCTTCAGAAGAATTCAATGCCCGCATGGATGCCGTTTTGAAGCGGTTGTCGGCGGACATCGCGGCCGCGTTGGGGGACGGATTGGTGGCGCTTGTGCTCGGCGGCGGATACGGGCGGGGTGAGGGCGGAGTCGTGGTTCGAGACGGGAAAGAGCATCCCTACAATGATCTCGACCTGTTGCTCGTGGTGCGGCGGCACGGCGTTCCCATAGATGCCGCACACCCGGTCACGGAGCGCTATGCAAAAGAACTGGGCATTGAGGTGGACCTTAGCCGGCCAGTGACGGTTGCGGACATTGAACAGTGGCCCCCGTGGCTCATGTGGCATGAATTTGTGCAGGGACACACCGTGCTTTACGGGCAGCAGAACATTCTTACCGGCCATGCGCCGAAACGGGTTTTGGACCCGCCGCCCGGCGTTGAGGCGTTGCGCCTGCTGCTGAACCGCGGCGCCGGACTGCTTTGGGCACGGCGTGTTGTCGCGGGAATAGACCCCCTTTCCGACCCGGACTTTGTTCGCCGCAACGCCTATAAATGTGCCATGGCCCTTGGAGACGCGCTGACGGTCATTCACGAACGCCATGTCACCGCCTACGAGGGACGCGAGTTGCGAATTGCGGCATTGGTCACCGAACTGGGCCTTGCTTTCCCCTTCGACCTGCCTGCCCTGTATGCCGAGGCGCTACGCTTTCGCTTTCGGCCGGACCAGGCCCCGGCAGCGCCCTGGGACGACATACGGCTCCGGAATCTGGCGGAGCACTGGGCTGAAGTGTTGCTTCATGTCGAGGGGGTCAGGACGGGCCGGACATGGAATTCCATGTCCGCCTATTGTGCCTGGCGCGGCATACGCGAGCCCGAAATGAATACCTGTCAGGTATGCATTAAGAATTTCGCGCGCAACCTTTCGGCGGGCGGATTTTCCCTGCGGCATCCCCGGGAGGCACTGTACCGCCGCCTGCCCGGCCTGCTTCTTGCGGATGAAGTCACCCCCGGATGGGCGGAACAGTCGGGGCGTTTCTTGTCGGTGTGGCGGAGGTTCAACTGAGATGGCGGGAATGCCAACATCACGGTTATCCTCCGGTCCGGCCGCCACGGGGGACCGCCCGTGAAGTACATTATCTTCTTCATGACCGCGTTTGCCGGTGTGCCGATGATGGCGGTGGCCGCCATGGTGCACCCGGCCATTCCGGGATTCCTGCTTTCGGCGCTCATTTTTTCCACCAGTTGGGGCGCCAGGGCCGGGATTCGTTTTGTGTCCATGGAGTTGTACCGGGGGCCTGATCGCGGGTTCGAAATCACCATCACAGACCTGATTGCCCTTGCGCTGATTATCTGGCTTATGCTCACAAAGCTGCGCTCAATCAAGTGGATTCCGCCCAACAGCCTGTGGTGCCTGCTGTTCATGATGTTGGCGTTTGTGTCCACGTCCATGGCATCGGTGACGATTTACAGCGAATTCACCCTGTTCAAATTGTTTCGTGCCTATCTCATCTACTGGTGTGTCTGCAACTGTATTCTGGCCGGCGTGGACCGGCGCTATGTGTGGTTTGGATGCATGACCGTGGCCGGCTACGTGACCCTGCTGGCGCTGGAGCAGAAGTATCTGTTCGGCCTGTACCGCATCCACGGGCCCTTTGACCACTCCAACACCGTGCCGATGTATCTCAACATGACGCTGCCACTCTTGATGGTTTGGGGGGTGTGCGACCCCCTGCTCGGAAGGATGTCGGCCTTCGCCTCCATGGGTGCCGCGCTGGGAATGGTTTTTTGCGTGCTGGCCACGCAGTCCCGTTTTGGTTTGGTCCTTTCGGGCCTTTGCCTGGCCGGGGCGATAGGCTACGCCAACTGGCGTTACCGGGGAATGCGCACCACGGTGATCACGGCAATCATGCTTCTGGGCGTGATTGTGGGCGGCGCAATGGCTGCGAAGACGGTGATCAACCGGTTCCAGACAGCGCCGAAAGAGAGTGAGGCGGCCCGCGAGGAGTTCAACACGGCGGCCCGCATGATGCTTGCGGACCATTTCTTCGGGGTGGGCCTGAACAATTTCTCCGACGTGCTATCCAATGACAAGCGGTATCGGGAGCACATTGTGGTCATGAAGGCCGAGGAGCAGGCGGGAGTCGCCCACCATATATACCTGCTCACGGCGGCCGAAATGGGGCGCATCGGCCTTGCGGTGTATCTGGTCATCATTTTCAGATTCGTGTGGATGGCATTGTGGGGCGCGCTCAGGGGGCGGTCGGTTGAGAACGGGCTTCTCTGGGGGCTGTTTCTGGG
>CAIJOU010000060.1 GCA_903822375.1 Candidatus Hydrogenedentota bacterium | reverse complement strand
CAGCCGGCGGGACGCCGGCGCTCCCAGTCACAGGGCTCCCGGTGATTCGGCTATACTGGTTCCGCCTTGAACCGGATTTCGCAGGAGCGGCGTGCTGTATGAACGATTTGCATGAGAACGGGCAGTCGGGGGAGAAACTTCCGCCGCGCAGGGAATTCCTGCGGCGGCTTGCCCTGGGCGTTTCCGGGGCGGCTTTATGCGGCGGCATGCCGGAGAGTCGGGCGGCGGCCAAGCGTCCGCCCAATGTGGTCGTTCTGCTGTCGGACGACCAGCGCTTTGACACCATTCATGCGCTGGGCAACCGGGAGATTTGCACGCCCACCCTTGACGCGCTTTGTGCGCGGGGGACGGCGTTTACCCGGGCGCATATCATGGGCGGTACCCAGGCGGCGGTGTGCGTGCCCAGCCGGGCCATGCTGCTGACGGGACGCAATCTCTTCAGTTTGGAAGACACGGGCAACACCATCCCTGAGAGTCACACGACCATGCCCGAGGCTTTTCGTGCGGCGGGCTACCGCACCTGCGGCATTGGCAAGTGGCACAACGGCCGTTCTTCCTATGCGCGCAGTTTCACCGACGGGGCTCATATTTACTTTGGCGGGATGGCGGACCATTTTCACCTGGCCACTTGGGATTTTGACCCGGAAGGGAAGTACCCGGAAAAGGCGGCCCGGGTGCGCGAGGGGCATTCGAGCGAACTGTTGGCCGAAGCGGCCGTCGATTTCATCAGGAAGCAACAGGACGACAAGCCCTTCTTTCTGTACACAGCCTTTCTCGCGCCCCACGACCCGCGCACCGCACCACCGGAATACGCCGCCAAGTACAAAGGGGACGACATTCTGGTTCCTGAGAATTTTCTTCCAAAACATCCCTTTGACAACGGCGAACTGAAGATTCGCGACGAACTGCTTGCGCCATTCCCGCGAACGCCCGAGGCCATCCGCCAGCACATCGCCGATTACTACGCTATGATCACCCACCTGGACGCGCAGTTGGCAAAGGTCATGCAGGCGCTGGACGACAGTGGCCAGCGGGACAACACCATCATCGTTTTTGCAGGTGACAACGGACTGGCCGTGGGGCAGCACGGATTGATGGGCAAACAGAACCTGTACGAGTGCAGCGTCCGCGTGCCGCTGATTTTGGGCGGCCCCGGCGTGGAGCCCAACGCGCGCCGCGACACGCTGTGCTGTCTGCAGGATGTGTTTCCCACGCTGTGCCAGCTTGCGGGAGTGGCCGTGCCGGGTTCTGTTGAGGGCAGGAGCCTTGTCGAGGCACTGAAGCGCGAGGACGCGCAGGTGCGGGACCATGTCTTCTATGCTTACAGGGACGTGCAGCGCGGCGTGTCCGACGGGCGTTGGAAACTTATTGAGTATGCGGTAGCCGGGGCACGCACCACGCAGTTGTTTGACCTGGAGAAGGACCCGATGGAAATGAAGAACCTTGCTGATGATGAAGCGTACAAGCAGCATTTGTCACGCCTGCGCGCCCTGCTGCGGAAGAGTAAGGAAGAACTGCATGACCCGCAGGCAGCCGGATTCGGAGTAATGTGAACCCATGAACACCATCGAGAATACACCGGACAAGATGGAACGGCGGACCTTTCTGGGGGCCCTTCTTGCCGCAACGGGTCAACTGGCCTGTTCCGCGGCGGAGCCGGCGGGCGGGAAAGCGGCCCAGCCCAACATCGTTTATGTCTTTGCCGACCAGTGGCGCGCCCAGGCCGCCGGATACGCCGGGGACGTGAACGCGCGCACGCCCAACATTGACCGGCTTGCCGGGCAGAGTGTCAATGTCACCCATGCCGTGTCGGGCTGTCCGGTGTGCTCCCCCTACCGGGGCAGCCTGCTCACCGGCCAGTACTGGCACAAGCACGGGATATTTCTGAACGACGTGCCGCTGAGGGCCGATGCCGTCACGATTGCCGACGTGCTGCGCGGCGTGGGATATGACACGGGCTACATCGGCAAGTGGCATCTGGACGGGCGGGGGCGGCTCAGTTTTACGCCGCCCGAGCGGCGCCATGGGTTCACGTTCTGGCGCGCCGTAGAATGCACGCACGAGTACAACAACTCCGCCTACTACGGCGACGAACCCGAAGCGAAAAAATGGGAGGGCTATGACGCCATTGCGCAGACCGCGGAGGCACAGCGCTACATCCGGGAGCGCAGCGCCGGCCGGCAGCCCTTCGCACTGTTCCTGTCCTGGGGTCCGCCGCACAACCCCTATGAAACCGCGCCGAAGGAATATCGTGACCGGATACGCGCCGAGGATATCGTGCTGCGCCCGAACGTGCCCGCCGAAAACGCCGAAGCCGCGCGGAAAGACCTGGCGGGATACTATGCGCACATGATGGCGCTGGATGATTGTGTCGGGCGATTGATGGACACCCTGGACGCCTGTGGCATTGCCGAGAACACCATCTTCGTATTCACCTCCGACCATGGCGACATGCTCTATTCACAAGGGCAGCAGCGCAAGCAGCGCCCTTGGGACGAATCGATCCGCGTGCCCTTCCTGCTCCGCTACCCGAAGGTCTTGGGAAAGGAGGGGCGCCGCACGGACTGCCTTTTGAACACGCCCGACATCATGCCCACGCTGCTGGGTCTGTGCGGCGTGGCCGCACCGGGCACGGTGCAGGGAAAGGATGTTTCCGGAGACCTGGCGAAGGGGCGGGAGCCCCAAGTGGATGCGGCGCTCATTGCCTGCATTACCCCCTTCGGCGAGTTCCTCCGCAAGAACGGCGGCCGCGAGTACCGCGGCATACGGACACAGCAGTACACGTACGTGCGGGACCTCAACGGTCCATGGTTACTGTACGACGACGTGGCGGACCCGTATCAGCAGCAGAATCTTTGCGGGAAAGAGGCGTGCCGCGAAGTCCAGGAACAACTTGACCGGCGGCTGAATCAGTTACTCGATGAATTTGGGGACAAGTTCGAGCCGGGTGAAGCCTATATCCAAAGATGGGGCTATACGGTCGACGCTTCGGGCACGGTTCCCCTGCATCCCTAACCGAGTGTGTTGCACGTGCCGAACGAAGACAGGGGCGACGGAAGATGCGCTTGGACTACGGCGCGGCGGCTACATCCCCCGGCCCTTCGGGCCACCCCCTTCGGAAGGGGGACTTGGGGCAGGCGCGCGGTAAAGTAGTGGCGGGAGGTATGCCGTCGGCGACTTCTCTCTCCCACGTCAACGAAAGGAAAGCAGAATGTCACTCTTGAGAAATCGGAACGTGTTGCTATTCGCCGTCATTCTGGCGGCGTTCAGAGTTGGCGCGCAAGAGGCGGAACCCTATCCGCGCATCAGCGAAGAGGCTTTCAAGGCGCGGCTTCCGTTCTTCAGCTACGAGAGCGGGATACCGCTGGAGGCGCGGGTGGTTGGCGAATGGAAGAAGGGGGAGACGGTCAAGCAGAAGTTTGTGTTCCGCGGTGCCCAGGGATTCCTGGTCCCCGGCTATCTTGAATACCCCCAGGAAGGCAAACAACCCTTCCCGCTTGTGCTGCTGCTGCACGGCTGGTCCGGCGGCAAAGAGAACTGGTATGAAGATGAGAACATCATCAGCGGCGGCATCATGCGCAAGGCGCTTCTTGGCGCGGGGTATGCCGTGATGGCGCTGGACGCCGCCGCCCACGGCGAGCGCGGCGGCGAAATCGACTTCCAGTCGGTCAACTCATTTGACGACCCGAAGGCGCCGGGCAAGAAGAACTTCTTCAGCTACGCCGAAATCTCCATTCAGACCGTCAAGGACTACCGCCGTGCGCTGGATTACATGGCGCAGCGGGAAGAGATTGACGTGAAGCGGGTCGGCCTGGTCGGCTACAGCATGGGCGGAATGGACTCCTTTTACCTGTTGTCCGTGGAGCCGCGCATCAAGATGGCGGTGGCCTGCGTGCCGCCGCTTATTTCCGCCGGGTACGGTCCGGCATCGCCGATCGACTACAGCTGGGGTATCGGCGACACGCCCTTCCTCCTGCTCATGGGCCGCCAGGACGAACTTTACGACCCGGCCAAGGCGGAGGCGTCCTACCACAAGTACATCGAGCGGCCCACCACAAAACTGATCTGGTATGACAAAGGACATAAGCTCAGCGAGATTTATGTGCCCGACGCGCTGGCCTGGGTGAAGGAGCATCTGTAGGTTGTATTTCTCACAAGCGCGCGCCCGTCTCCATTTGTCGTTGCGAGCCACGCGAAGCAATCTTCTGGCACACAGGCGTTGGGTGAGCAAGAGATTGCCGCGTCGGGCTTTGCCCTCCTCGCAATGACGGTGCGAGAAGTGTTGGCGGGCGACGGAACACTCACTTTGCGCGGGCTGTTTTCGCGGGCAGGAGGCGGATGGTTTCGCCGGGTTTTGAGGACAGTTCGATCAGTTCGCCTTCAACCGTTTGTTCCCCCGAATTCGCGATGACCCGTGCGCCGCTTTTCCACGGATTGAGGATTCTAAGGCGGCTTCCGGCCTCGCTCAGAATCTCAACCTGTTCCACCTTCCCTCCGGCGCAGGACGCGCTGACAAGAAAGGCGCCGACCGCCCGCAGCGTGCGGAATGCGGCGGGGCGTTCCGTGGGCCAGTTGGGGAACAGCCGTATGGTGCCATCGTAACTCTGCATCAGGCATTCATTGATCACGACGGGCAGGCTGAAATTCTCAAACCAGATTCCCATGGGGCGCATGAAGTCGTAGGGCGTGGTGTCGTCATAGCGCCCATGCACCTGGAGCACCATATCCGCGCAGGTGCCGTCGGGGAGCAGACAGTATTCGATCTGCCGCCGGAACCGGTCCAGGTCGAGCAGGCCGAGGCGGGCCGCCTGCAGGTTCAGAAACACGAACTCGTTGCCACCCTCGTTCTGGTTGTTCTTGTAGGTGTTTGCCAGCGTTTCCTGAATCTCCCTGGAGGAGCCCAGTCCATGGTCTTCACCGGGGAACACGGTCATCAGGCTGTTGGGCACGTTGTAGACCACTTCGGTGTGTTCGCCGGGAACGGAGACGAATACCTTTCCGAAGCGCGATTCAGCGGTCGGGTATTCGGGGAAATGGGCCAGAATATCGCGCACATCCCCCATCAGTTCTGCCTCGTCCTTTTCCACGTCGAGAACGCGCACCGTTTCGGCATAGGCTTTCATGACGAACTTGATGAGCGTCAGATCCACCAGGCAGTCATTGTTGTACTTAAAGCCTGGCTTGAGCCCGTACAACTCGGGCGGCACGGTGGGAAACACGTGGTAAAGTTCATCGCCCCACTTGGCGCCGTGCGCCTCGGGCCGCTTCATGTAGTCGGCAAGGAAGCGGGTTGCTTCGCGGATGGGGCCGAAGGCACGCTGCCGCAGGTAGTCCTTGTCCATGGTGTAGAGGTAATGCCACCAGAGACCCTGCACGGCCCAGGGAGTCTCGCAGATTTCCCAGCCCCAGGTGGGCACGGGATAGGGCATGGTGGTCATTTCCACGGGGTAGGCCGAGTGCGGGAAGTAGGCCCCGCGCAAACCGTAATATTCTTTGGCCCATTTCCGGCTCAGTGGCAGGAGCCGCTCGACCAGTTCGACGTAAGGCAGGTTCTTTTCAACGCGGTTGCTGGAAAAAGGCAGCCAGAACGGCTGCTGGGTGTTGTAGTTCATGTGGTAGTCGCCGTGCCACGCGGTGCCGATGTTCCGATAGCTCCAATTCGCGAAGAGACCGGGGCAGTTCACGCCGGGCCTGGCCGAGCAGTTCAGGAAATAGTGGTTCCAGTACCAGATGCGTTCAAGCAGTGGATCGTCCAGGGTGACCGCGGAACGGTTCCAATAATCCTTCCACACCTGTTGCGTCGAATTACTTGCGGCACTGAAATGTTTGGCGGTGGCCTCGGGCGGCGCGGCGCTTTCCGGCGTGATCTCCGAGGCCAGCCCCTCGTCGAGTTGCACGACGGCCACGAAGGGTTCACCGGACGCGAAACCCCGTTCCAACGGCGCCATGGGCAGCGGCTTGCCCTCCGGGTTCGGCCGAGCCTTGGATTCAAGCGCACCGCTCATCCTGGCCGACAGACGAAAGGCGCGGTCCTTCGGGTGTGGGTCGCCCGACTTGTTTCCCACCGGCTCGTTGAAGGGCAGTACCTGCCGAAAGGAGAGTATGTTGCTTCCGGCTTCATTCTTCACCTGATATCCCGGGATGTTCTTGGGGGCATCCTGGTCGGGGATCAGGCGCACGCGGTCAAAGCAGTTTGGGATGGGGTTTCCGGTGCTGTCGGTCAACCGGAACCAAAGACGGTCACCGCCCATGTCCGCAAGAATCTGCAGTTGGGCGGGCTTGTTCTCGACCAGCAGATTGACGACGCACAAACCAGTCGCGATGTCGAGGCGGTATCCCAGCAATTCCACATTGCGTCGGTCGAATCCGAGCAGGAACGAGCCGCAGGGGAAGGGGCGGGGGTAGGGTTTCCTATAGTTCTCCTGCGTCATTTGCAGGTACTCGCCGTACCAGTGATCGGATTCCAGGCTGGGTGCGTCCGCCGGGATGGCCGCAACCTTCTCGAACACCTCTTTGAAGGTGCCAATCTTGTCCTTGTTGTCCTCGGAGATGCGGATGTCCCATACGTTGTTGTGGCCGAAATGGACCACCACCGCGTCGGGCCGCGTCGTCACCACGGCGCCCATGCCGCCGTTTCCCATGAGCGCACCCTCAAAGAAGTCGGGACCGGGCCTGTCACGCAAAATGGGATGGCTGGCCGCTCTTTCCAGGGGGTTTATTTCCCTGGCCGGGCTTTGGGTGTCCGCCCAGGCAGGCGAGGACAGGAGGGCCAATACTCCAAGGAAGAGGCTCTTGCACATTGTCGATGTCTCCCGTGCCGCAGCACCTTTGCACAGCATGACCGGCGCAATTGTAGCCCAACCGCGGGAAAACGGGGAGGAAAAAGGTAGTCGTGGAGCACTCCGGCGAGTATACTAACGGGCAGCGACAGGTTTCCGGGGGAGGGGCATGGGTGCGATTGACAGGCGGCAGGCGGAGAAACGGTGCAAGTGCGAAGGTAGGGTCGAGGTGGACGGCAGCGAAAAAACAGACGGAACCTTTCAGCGTCAGGTACGGTTGTACGCCGTTGTTTGCGCCGGCGCGGCGGGGGCGTTGGCCGTTTTCGTCCTGCTGACCTGGTTGACCGGGAACTGGAGACTGGGCACACTGGGTCCCGACTATGTCGCCATGGCACCCAGCACGGCCTGCCTGATGATGCTCCTGAGCATTACCGCGATTGTTCGCCGTCTTTCCCGGAGCCGTGACGGCGGACGTTTTATGGTAATCCTTACCGTGTCCGCCATCGCGGTGACGGTCCTGCTGAGCGGGGCTCGCCAGTATTTGGGCGCCTATTATCCGTCGACAGAGGCGTGGCTGGATGCCATCATGACCGGAACGGTGGGCGTTTCCTTCGGCAGTCTGTCTCCGCTCACCGTGACGGTGCTGAGCATGACGGGCGTCGTTCTTCTCTTTGACCTGGTCCCACAGAGCAGCAGGCTGTTGTTTCGGCATCTGGGCCCGCTGTTGGCGGTGGTGGGATTCTTAACGGCGCTAATGGTTATTTTGGGCTATGCGGTGGGCACACCGGTGCCCTATGGTAAGCACACCACGCCGATGGCCCTGCCGACCGCGATTTGCCTGGCCCTTTTGAACGCAGCCATTTCTCTGGAGGCGCACGCCAGCATGTGGGCCTTTCCCTCTTCCGGCACGGAGCCTGTCGGCAGTTTCTCCGGGCGGCGCCGGTACAGGTGGGCCTTTTCGGCCCTGTTTGCACTCTTTACCATCACCCTCGGGGTCGCGGGGGGGCTCTATCTCCGGCAGCAGCAGGCGGCAATGCACCACATGGCAAAGAACAAACTGGAGGCCATTGCCGATGTCGTGATTGGCCAAATTGTCAACTGGCAGACCGAGCGCATGGACGACGCCAAAACCTTCGCCGCGGCGCCGGTTGTCGCGCGCGCCCTCGGAAAATACCTGACAGGGCCTGACACGGAAAGCGCGCGCACGGATGTCTTGAACGGGCTTCGTGTCCTTAACGTGGCGAGTCGGTACAGACAGATTACGGTGTATGACCCCGGCATGACGCCGAGAGTGGGAACCTCTCCGGACCTTCCCGTGCCCAACGCCTACCTTCGCGGCATGTTTTCCATGGCGGTTCGTGAAAGGCGGGCTGTCATGACGGACCTTTGCTTTGGGGCGAATCAGGACGCCCACATTGATTTTCTGGCACCCGTGTTCGCCATGAACGGTGACCCTCCTGTTGATTCGTCCGAACTGTTGGCGGTGGTCATTTTCCGGGTGGACGCAGGCAGGTTCGTTTCTTTGCTCGAGCGCATCCTGCCGACGGCCGACCCCACGATGGAGGTCGTGCTGGTTGGACGCCAAGACAAGGACATGCTATTCCTGAGCCATGAAAATGCGAAGGTCCAGACGCTGTGGACCCGGGCGATTGAACCATCCGATGTTCCGGGGACAATGGCGGTCAGTGGAGACTCGGGAATTGCGGAAGGGCCGGACTACCGCGATGTGCCCGTGGTTGCGGCAGTGCGCGCAATTCCCGGCACGCCCTGGGCGATTGTGGCCAAGATGGACGAAGCCGCAATTTATGCGCCCTCCCGGCTCCAGGCGATCCAAGCCGCCTCCATCCTGCTTCTGCTCATCCTGGCGACAGGGTTGATTGTTGGCATCCTCTGGCGGCAGCGAAACATTGCCTGGTACCGCGAGGCGCTTGCACTTGAACAGGAGCGCAGCACGCTTGCCCAGCGTTTCGAGCACCTGATGCAGCATGCCAACGACATAATTCTCCTGGCCGCCGCCGACGAGACCATCCGCGATGCCAATGATCGCGCCGTCGAATCTTACGGTTATTCCGAGTCGGCGCTGCGCAGGATGAAGCTGTCCGACCTTTGCGCCCCCCCGGCCCGGCTTGAGAACGCCCGCCGCAACGATGAGATCAAGGCGGCTGGAAGCGCGCTGTACGAGAGCGTTCACATGCGGGCGGACGGCTCCGCCTTCGGCGTCGAGGTTAGCGCGAACATCGTGGACATTGGCGGCGAGTCCTGCCTGTTGGTCATGGTGCGCGACATCTCAGAACGTGAGTTGGCGGCCGAGGCGCTTCGGGCGAGCGAGCAGAATCTCCGGATGCTGTTTGACTCAATACAGGATTTCCTTTTTGTGGTCGACATGGGGGGCAACATACTGCGCGTCAACGAAGCAGTCGTCACCCGTCTCGGTTATGCAAAGGAGGAATTGGCCGGGCAGAGCCTTCTGCTTCTGCATCCAAAAGAGTGGCGGGAAGAGGCGGCCCGCGTCCTGGAGAGCATGACGTCGGGGAAGACGAACATCTGTTCCATACCCCTTCTCGCCGGGGACGGAAGCATAATTCCCGTTGAGACCCACATTGTCACCGGTTCCTGGAGCGGACAGAAGGTGCTCTTCGGCGTGAGCCGGGACATTTCCGCATTGCGCGCCTCGGAGGAGAAATTCGTCAAGGCCTTCCGGAACAACCCGGCGCTCATGGCCATAACCACGATTGCTGAAGGCCGGTATCAGGAAGTGAACGAGTCATTTCTGGATACGCTTGGCTACGAGAGGGAGGAGGTCGTCGGCAAGACCTCTCTTGAACTCCATCTGTTTGCGGACCCGGGCCAGCGCGTCACCATGAAAGAGAGGGTCCTTGAAGACGGCGCATTAAGGAACTATGAGGTTGCGGTTCGCGGAAAGGACGGCCAAATTCGAATAGGCCTGTTCTCGGCAGAGTTGATCCGGGTTCAGGATGAACAGGTGCTGCTGACCGTCATGAACGATGTCACAGACCAAAAACATGCGGAAGAAGAACTCAAGAAACGGACGGAGGAAATCGAGCGGTTCTTTGGCGTTACGCTTGACCTGCTGTGCGTTGCCGAAATTTCGGGGCGTTTGATCCGGCTAAATGCAGCCTGGGAAAGGACCCTGGGATATCCCGTAAGCGCGCTGGAAAACGCCAATTTCATGGACTTCATCCATCCCGACGACCTTCCCGCCACCCGGGACACCCTTGCACGACTGGCCTCAGGGGAAGAGGCGATTGATTTTGTCAACCGATACCGCTGCCGCGACGGGACATACCGGTGGCTTGACTGGCGTGCGGCCACCCATCAGCAGACACTTGTCTACGCCGCCGCACGTGACATCACGACAAAAATCCAAGTGCAGAATGAACTCAGGGAAACGAGCCGGTTCAACCGTCAGGTAATTGAATGCGCGCAGGAGGGCATTATCGTTTACGGGACAGACCTGAGACGCCAGACATGGAATCCTTTCATGGAGCATCTTACCGGCATTTCCTCGGCGGAAGCGCTGGGGAAACACCCCGGAGAGAATTTGCCCCTCTCGCTTGACCCCAGAATTGTGGAAATGCTGAAAGCCGCACTTCGCGGAGAGTCCAGCGGGGAAATAAGTTTCCCGTTCGAGGCTCCCCTGGCCCGAAGATCCGGGTGGGCAACCCAGTCGGCCACGCCGCTGCGGGACGAGGAGGGGAACATCACGGGGATAATCTCGCTCGTCCGCGACATCACGGAACAGGTTCGGATTGAGGCTGTCCTGGAGGAGGAGGCGGAACAGTATGCCGCCATCCTGCGCACAACGCAGGACGGCTTCTGCCTCATTGATGACAGCGGGAGAATACTGGACGCCAACGAGAATTACTGCAGGATAACGGGGTACAGCCGCAAAGAACTGCTGGGAATGGCCGTCAGCGAGATTGACGCCAATGCGGGCGGGGAAGCCGGGCGCAAATTCAGCGACAACATAAAGCGCAGCGGTTCGGAACGATTTGAGACACAATTCCGCACCAAAGACGGACGCCTGGTGGACACGGAGATAAGCATCAACTTCATGGCTTCCAAGGGCTGGTTCATCGCGTTTGTGCGGGACATTACCCAGCGCAAACATATCGAGGAAGCCCTTGTCCGGGTAAACAAAGCCATGGAGAGCAGTCGCGACGCCATTGCAATCGGGGACCCGAACGGCGTCCACATTTACCAGAACCAGGCGTTCACGAAACTGTTTGGGTATACGGTTGAGGAACTTGTCCCGCCCGCCGGTCCGGCAGTGGCGTACAGCGATCCGCAGGTCGCCCGCGAGGTCTTTGAAACGATTCTGCGCGGCGATTCGTGGACGGGCGAGTTGGACATGATAGCCAAGGACGGCCGGAGATTCCCGGTCGTCCTGCGCGCCGACGCGATAAAAGACGAACAGGGCAACATTATCGGCGTCATCGGCGTGCACACGGACATTACCCAACGACGGCAGCGGGAGGAGGAGCGGCAGGCGTTCCTGGACCAGACCCAGCGTGACGCGCGGACCAAGGCCGAACTCCTTGCCGAGGTCAACCACCGGGTAAAGAACAACCTTACCGCGATCTTGGGACTGCTGCTGGGCGAAAAACAGTTTGCCCCGGCCGAAGGGAGGGCCCAGGTTGCGGCAGCGCTTGACAGTCTTGCGCAGCGCATCCGCGGCCTTCTCCAAGTCCACCAAATGCTGTCCGATGCCCGTTGGTCGCCCATGCGGCTGAATGACTTGGCCGAAAGGGTGATCCGCGCAGCGCTGGTGGCCGTTCCCAAGGGCCACGAGGTTTCCATGACGCTGGAGCCCTCCCAGGTGCAGATCTCTCCAAGGCAGGCAGGCAGTCTGGCGTTGGTGCTCAACGAACTTGCCGTCAACACGGCAAAACACGCATTCGCCGACCGGGGGAAAGCAAGCATCATTGTGGCGGCGACCCAGGCAGACGGCATGATTCAACTGGAATACCGCGACAACGGCCCGGGTTACCCCCAAGATGTGCTGGACGGCGGCGGCGGAAGCGTGGGCATGAATCTCATCCGGCAGCTTGTGTCCGAGACGCTGCGCGGGACCCTGTCCATATTCAACGAGGGCGGTGCCGTTGCGGTGCTGTGCATCAAGACGGAAGACATGCGCCAGACCTAGAACCACGGTTCGTGAGGCGTGCAACCATGGGTGTCCAAAGAAAATGACCAAAGTTTTTCGAGTGCTGATAGCCGATGATGAGGCGCTGATCTGCAATCTCATTCAGAGCGAGGTGGAGAGCATCGGGCACCATGTGGTCGGGCGCGCCTCGGATGGGCACCAGGCGGTGGAGATGGCCAGGGACCTGAACCCGGACATTGTCCTGATGGACATTGCCATGCCGGAAATGGACGGGCTGGAGGCCACGAGGCAGATACAGGAGAGCTGCCCGGTGCCGGTGGTGCTGCTTACCGCACATGACGATATCAGCCTTGTGCAAAGGGCGGGCGAGGTGGGGGCCGGCGCCTATCTCGTAAAGCCCCCGTATGCACCGGAACTGGCCCGCGCCATGGCCATCGCCGTGGCGCGCTTTGCCGACCTGAACGCATTGCGCCACCTGAACGAGGAACTGCAGCGGGCGCTTGACGAGGTGAAAACGCTGCGGGGCATTCTGCCCATCTGTTCAAGCTGCCGAAAGGTGCGCGATGACGCGGGGTACTGGCACGAGGTGGAGACGTACATTCAACAGCATCTGGATTTGGAACTCAGCCACGGGCTTTGCGAACACTGCACCAAGACGCTGTATCCGGATGAATTCGACGCGATCATGAAGCGAAGGGAACGGGGCAGGGACGTCAAGCCGGCGGAGCGGCCGCCGGCGATGTAGAGAGACGGGCGCCGCTAGAATTTCAGGCTGTAGTTCAGCGACATCCAGTCCACCTGCAGTGTGCTTTCGGAAGCCTTGCCCAAGCGCGCGTACAAATCGCCGCCGCCCGACGCCGTCTGATTGCCCTTGAAGAAATGGGCAAGGGCAACGGTTATCTCCGAACGTTCACTGAGCACGCAGGTGAAGCCGGCTCCGACATGGTCGGTGAGAAGTCGGCTCTTAGAGTGGCGCCAGCAGCCTTTCCGGTCTATATAGACCAAGGCAGGCGCATAGCGGCCGACATCCAGATGCTCCATGACCGTGCGCGTGGACACCAAGGAGACGGAAT
>CAIJOU010000059.1 GCA_903822375.1 Candidatus Hydrogenedentota bacterium | reverse complement strand
CTGGGAGTTGAACGCGTCCAACCCCAGTTCCACCATGTCGGGATAGATGTCCAGCGTGTAACCGTCGGAGTGCATGAAAATCTTCTTGCCGGCACCATGGGCGATTTGAATGTAATCGCGGTAGAGCGGCTTGAACACGTCGCGCCAGAGGACGGGATCGATGAGCAGGCTCTGCTGCGAGCCCCAGTCGTCCATGAACATCAGTGCGTCCACGTCCGTCTTCGCCCATAACTCCATCTGTTCACAGTAGAAGTCGTGCATGACTTTGAGGAAGGCGGCCATCTCGGGGGGCTGGGTGAGCAGGTCCATGTAGAAATCCGCCGTGCCCCGCAGAAACTGCATCTGCTCAAAGGGGCGCGGGCAACATCCCGCCATAATGAACTTGTCCGTGTCGGCGCAGAAGCGGTTCACCTGGTCCGCGTCGATGCTCAGCCACTCCCGGGGCACATGCACCTTTTCCACGTCCGTTGCCCAGTCGCGGAGGAGCGGATTCTTGACCTCGCCCACCACGCCGCGCTGTATGTTGATGAACTCGGCACCCCAATCGTCGATGAACACGCCCGGCTCACAGATGTCGCCCTTGGCGAAGGTAGGTTCACGCAGAAAGCCCGGCGCGCCCTCGATGTCGGTGGGAAAGGCCCCGCGTATCTCTGCCAGCTCGACAGGGTGGTAGACCTCCGCCCAGGGCAGATACCACAACTGGCGCGGTGCCCGGGCAGGTCCCTCGAAATTCAGCGTCTGCAACACGAGTTCACGGGAGCTTGCTGCCATGTCATTGTTCCTGTTTGACGGGGAAGAGTTTCGGGACTAGCCGGAAACCACAAAGGTGCTGTATTTGGGCGCGCCGCTTTCCCGTGTGGATTGAACCGAGTCCACCAGCGCCAGGCGCGGCCCCTGCCAGCACCATGCCTCCATGGCGTCCAGCGCGGCCGGGGCTCCCTCAAACTCCGCCTCCACGCCGCCGTCCGGCAGGTTGCGCACCCAGCCACCCAGGCCCAACTCCCGCGCCTTGGCCTGTGTCGCCCATCGGAAGCCCACGCCCTGAACGCGGCCTGACACCCGCACATGCAGCCGCTCGATCATTCCTCGACACGCATCTCCAGGATGCGCGAGTGGAACGACTGCAATGCCAGCGTGGCCACAGCCTCGCAGGCATCCAGCGACATGCGCTTGTCCTCGTTCTCGATGCTCGACTGAAGAATCGATATCATCCCCACGTTGCCGATGTCGGTGAACAGTTCGAACACCTTCTGCTTTGCCTTGACGCTGTTGGAACGAAGGATTTCCTGAAACACCGCCTGTGCCGCGGTGTCCCCGGCCATCAGCAACGCCGCGGCCGTCTGGGCGCGGTAGATGAGATTGGCGTCCGTCGGGTCTTCGCGCCGGGTAAGGCGAGTGCGCAGGAACTGCGTCGCATCCCAGTCGCCTTTCTTTGTCAGAACCAGCGCCGCTTCCGGTGCCAGTGTCGGATAGCTCTTGAATATCTTGTGCAGTTCTTCAACGCCCGAGGGGTCGTTCATTTGGAACAGCACCGATACCACGCGGAATTTTACCATTCCCTCGGTTTCACCCAATTTCACCTTCATCTTCTCAATGATGTCGCTGCCGCCGAGGCGCACCAGCGAAAACACCGCCGCCTGCCCTTTCTTCTCGTTGGACTCATCCAGCATGGCTATCAGCCGGGGGATGATTTCCCGATCATCCAGGCGCGCCAGTGCCCGCGCCGCGGGCGCCGAAAGCTCGACAGCCCGGTCCGCAAAGAGCGGCTTCAGCAACGGGATTCCGGCGGTGTATTTACTGAGACCGGAAAGCGTGGCGGCCAGCGCCCGCGCCTTGCGGTTGCCGCTTTCCAGACCCTGCTTCAGCAGCGACTCCGACACGGGTTCGCCGATGAGGTAAAGCGCCTTTGACGCCGTCAGCTGCAGGGTGAGGTCGTTGGTTTCGGCAAGCTGCTTGAGGTACTTGGTGGCGTCGCGGTTCTTGTTCAGGGCCATCAGGACGGCCGCATTCATCTTCAGTTCCTGATCGTCGTTCGCCGCGCTGAATATTTCCGCCGCGCGCGCCATGGCCCGTTCGACCACGCGCTGCTGCTCGGGCCGGAGCATTTGCAGGTTCTCCGCCTTGAAGCGTTTTTCCTCAACCTTGCCGCCCTGGATTTGGACCTCATCCACGTTTTCGAGCAGGTAGGGATCAATGTCGCCCTTTTGCGTCTGCACGTTGATGGTGTTGGGCAGCACCTCCATGACCTTCACGTTGCTTATCTTCGCACCGGATTCCTTGAGGACCAATGTCACCATGGTGTCCGTGCCCACCAGGTCCTTAAGCGCTACCGGTGCGGAGGTGCCCGTTACTTTCACGTCTGCTACCGCCGACGTCAGCGCAAAAAACACCATAACCGCCGCCAACACACACAGTTTTTTCATGTCTGCTTCCTTGTCCCCTAAATCGGGATATGCCCGCACGCGTGTGTGTGCGGAGCCACCGAACCTGTCAACTCGGGCGCCAAACGTATCCGGCCGCCAAGCTATAATCTTAATAGCTTGACTGGGGTCCTGTCCAACTGGACGCGCGCTGTCGGTTCAGTGCAGGTCGAACGGCTCCAGTTTCGTCACCTTTTCCAGGTATTTGCGCGCGCGGACCACCGAATCCACAAAGGGATTTACCGCCAGCGCCTGCAGCGCGCACTCAAAGGATTTTTGAAGATGCGCCTCAATCGTCAGCCGGTCGCTCTCCTTGATTGACCAGAAGACCCCCTTGAGGAAACGGGGCAGCATGCCCACCTTGCGCGGCTTGAGCCCCTTGCAGCTCACCAAGGCCGGCACTTCCACGCTGCTTTCGTCCGGCAAATCCCGGATCGAGCCGTTGTTTGGCACGCACACGACTGTGGAAATTCCCTCGGCGCTCTCAAACCCGTGAATCAGCGGCATGATGGTCTCCTCGTACCATCCCGCGTTACGCTGCCGCGTAAGTTCGGGCAGGGCGCACAGGTGCGGATCGTCGTACATCCGCAAAATCTGCAGTTCCGCCTCATACAGCACTTCCGCCCTGAAACGGGCGCAGTTCTGCTGCTTCTTCAGCACTTCCGCCCGGTGGAAGTACATTCCCGTCTCATGGGTCGGAATCATGCGGAACAGTTCTATAAGATCGTAGTCAAAATCTTCTTCCTGGCGCGTTTCGAGCAGTTCAAGCAGTTGGCTCATCCGGCTGCGGCCGTCCAGCTTCACGTCCTGAATCCACCCGAGATGGTACAGCCCCACATAGTCCACCGTCAGGGCGGACGGCTCCTGTCCCAGCACTGCGGCGATCTTGCGGGTGTACACGCGCGGCAGGTCGCAGGCGCCCACCACAGTCAGTTTGGTGAGCCGCGCCAGCGCCTCGACGAGAATCCCCGACGGGTTGCTCATGTTTATCAGGATGGCTTGGGGATTGACGGTTTCGATGATCCGGGCATACTCGAGCACCACCGGCAGGGTGCGGAGTGCGTTCGTGATCGCGCCCGCGCCCAGTTGCTCGCTGCCCACCAGATTGAACTGGGGCGGAAGCATTTCATCGCGCATGCGCGCCTTCATGCCCCCCACGCGCAGATGATTGATGACGTACTTGGCCCCGGTTACCGCCGTGGCCACATCCGTTTCCGCGGTGATTTTGATGGGAAAGCCGGCCTTGTCGATAAGCCTGGCGCAGAAGGCACGCACCACTTCCAGCTTGCGGCCGGGCCGACCCTGCAGCACTATTTCCCGCACCGGCAGATTGTGCGAAATTACGGACAAAATGAACTCGGGAATGTATACGCTGCTGCCACCCAGGATCGTGATGCGATCAATCATTCCGGCACATACTCCGCAAGTGTCCGTTCCCCGCGTTGCGGGGGCCGCCGACAGGGAGTATGCGGGGCGCATCCAATCCAGCCTTCGGCAGTGTTGAAACTACAGGTTTTCGACGCTCAAAGTCAAACAACACAGCGCACCCGCACATATTACCGCCGTGGCGGCGCATTGTTGCGCATGCGCGCATAGATCTCCGCCGCGCGGTCTTTCCGTCCCGCCTCCACCATCACCTCCACCGCCAGCGCGGTGCGGCCCGCCAGAAGAAAGCGCTCGCCCACCGCGGCAAGCAGTGCGGAGCGCATTTCCGGGTCACCCTTTTCCGACAACGCCGGGTCGTGCAGCAGTTGATAGCACTGGTTTGCCGTCTGTTCCTGCCTGGGTGCGGGATCGGCTGTGTCGTGGAAATAGGCCGCATAGGCCGAAAGGGCCTTGTCCATATTGCCCGCCCTGGCCCAGGCCAGTGCCGCATCCCCAACCATGCCCGCCCGTTCAAACCCCTGCGCCGCCCACCGCGTCTTTCCGATCTCCAGATAAAACCTCGCGGCCGTGCCGTAGTCGCCGCAGCGCCAGAGCAGCCGCGCGGCCCGCCAGGTGTGGCCCGATTTGGCCAGTTCCTGCGCTGCACGGTCATACTGCTTGTCCTTGGCAAACCATCGTGCCGCATCGGCGGGCTCGTTCATGGCGGACAGAATTTCACCCATGCGCCCATAGCGCTTCTCTTTGCGCAACTGCTCCAGCGTCGCCTTGGGATGTTTCAGGGCGTCCAGTTCTTCCGTGAAACGCTGATCCTTGTCCTT
>CAIJOU010000058.1 GCA_903822375.1 Candidatus Hydrogenedentota bacterium | reverse complement strand
TGACGTTCCAGTCGCGGCGCACGGCGTTGATGAAATCAAAGTAGTCCGTCGACCCGGGGTAGATTGCCCAGCGCACGGCATAACTTTCGCCCGGCGCAATGCCGAGGTTCTCCATGCCGAAGAGCGCCGTGTTCTCCTCGGCACGGCTGTAGAATTGCAGGCGCAGCGCGTCATCCTCGGCCACGACGCCCAGTCCGGCGGACTTCATCGCGAGAAACACGGTTGGGTTTTCCGGCGTCGCGCCCGGAGACTGCGGCTTTCCGTCCAGGCCGCTCAGCACGGTGCGCGAAGGCCAGCCGTCCGCCAAGACGCGGTGCTCCACCAGCACGCCCAGCACCTCGGGCGTCTTGTTGGTGATGGCGTCCGTCACCTCAATCCGGGCCCCCTCGCGCGTCATCGTGCGCTTCAGCGCGTAGGCGTCGCAGTCCGCCTGCACCACCACGCCGCCGTGGATTTTCGCCACCACGGGCGGATGGTCCGCCGGGGCGCAGGGCAGCAGCACGTGGCCCGGTGCCCCGTCGCCGGGGAAGGAGAAGGAGGACTCCAGATAGAACCGCTCACCACCGGCCGCAATTTGGATGCCGCCGCCTTGGGCCACAACCACCTCCGCACCCTCGCCGGGCAAAACCGAGCCGGGCTGGGGCGTGCGCTGCGCGCGCGAGGCGTCCCGGAGCCGCTCCAGCTCGGTTCGCGCCACCCGTCCCAGCACGAGGTCGGTCACCACCAGCTTCATACCCTCCGGCACCTTGTTCTGCCAGTAGGAGGCCAGGGCGGTGTTGGTGAGGACCAGTTCATTCGCGCCGTCCGCATGCACCGCGTCGCCCACATCGAGCAGGTACCAGTACCCCTCGTCGCGGTCGCTCAGCACCTGCGCATCGGGCGGCGTGTCCGCCGGGCCGAAGAAGACATTCAGGCAATCCATCCCGTTGCGCGGTTCCATCACGGGCACGATGGGCCAATGGGGCGAACTGGTGCGGAAGGTCGTGTGGCGGTTCAGCAGGCGGGGCACGCCGGCCGGGCTGTTGCCGCCCGCAACCGAGATGCCGTTGAGCTTGACCCCGAGATAGTTGTTCCAGCCGCCCGGTGCGGGCCATTTCAGCCGCGCCTGGAAACGCAGCACGATGGCCTGCTCGGGGGCAACGGTCACTGTGGGCAGGACCAGCGTTTCAGTCACCGGTTTCTCGCCGACTTCGACTGTAATCGGGTCCGCATGCGTCCAGACCGGCTCCATCGGCAACTGGACTGCGTGTGATGCGGAGCTATCCGCGTTGGACCCTGCTGCCACGCAGAGGAGCATCATAAAGATGAAACGCAATTTCACGGCCATGTTTCCACCCTCCGGACCGGTTGACCCCAGGCTGGTCTTGGACCCATCGGTGC
This sequence comes from Candidatus Hydrogenedentota bacterium, assembly GCA_903822375.1. GTDB lineage: Bacteria > Hydrogenedentota > Hydrogenedentia > Hydrogenedentales > CAITNO01 > CAITNO01. The sequence goes on along the minus strand of CAIJOU010000058.1, from coordinate 25,183 downwards.
AATTCCCGACGGATGGAGTCATTCTAGCCCCGGCTGGCCCCCCTTTCAATGTCCTGAGGCTTGGTTTGAAAAGGTCCGCGATATATAGTTTTTTTGACTTCCATGTGCGTTCTTCATACACTATATACTGTGGTCGTGTCTTGGAATCACCGGATGCGGGAACCACATCGGCCAAGCAAGAAATCCTGTCTCCGACCGGACTGCGGGATGCGTTTATTGACCGATACTGTGTCAAGGGATAGTCTGCCGCAAGCGGCGGCCTGTGTTGCGCCGGAGCATGTTCAATGATTGACGTGGACGGCCTTACCAAATACTACGGAACCATTGCCGCCATTGATAACGTGAGCTTTCACGTGGGCAAAGGCGAGATTATGGGGTTCCTCGGGCCCAACGGCGCCGGGAAGAGCACGACCATGCGGGTGCTTACCGGCTTTGCCCCCGCGTCAAAGGGCACCGCCGAAGTGGACGGCTTCGAGGTGCACGAGGAGCCCATCGAGGTGAAGCGGCGCGTGGGCTATCTGCCCGAGAATGTGCCGCTTTATGAAGAGATGGTGGTGCGCGCGTTTCTGTCCTATGTGGCGGAAGTGAAGGGCATTGGCCGTTCGAAACGCCGGGCCGAGGTGGACCGGGTGATGGAACGCTGCGGTCTGACAGCAATGGCGAACCGGATTATCGGCCATCTTTCCAAGGGCTACCGCCAGCGGGTCGGTCTGGCGCAGGCGCTGGTGGGCAGTCCGCCGGTGCTGGTGCTGGACGAGCCGACAGTGGGCCTTGATCCGCGCCAGATTGTGGAGATTCGCCACATGATCCGCGAACTGGGCCGGGAGCACACGGTGTTGCTGAGCACCCACATCCTTCCCGAAGTGAGCATGGTGTGCGACCGGGTGATCATCATCAACCAGGGCCGCATCGCCGCCGAGGACACCATGGAGAATCTGACGCGGGACGGGAGCCGCACGCTGGAGGAGGTCTTCATGGAGGTGGTCGCCAAGGACGAGGCGTTTGTGGACGCCTCCGCGGCCGGGGAGTAGGGCGCATGAAGAACATCTGGGCCGTCTGCAAACGCGAATTTACCAGCTATTTCACCACGCCCATCGGCTATGTGGTGGTGGGGGTGTTTGCCCTCATTTCAGGGCTTGCGTTCGTGCTGTCCCTGCTGACCTACGTGAAGATGTCGGTTGAACCGGCCGCCTACGGGTACACGTCGGTGCCCGATTTTGGCGAAACCTTTCTGAGCCCCTATCTGGTTTTCAACGGCATCCTGATCATGTTCCTGTCGCCGTTGATGACGATGCGGCTGCTGGCCGAGGAGCGGCACCGGGGCACCATCGAGCTGCTGCTGACCTACCCGTTGCGCGACCGGGAAATAGTCTTCGGCAAGTACCTCGCCTCCGTGGGGATGCTGCTGGTGATGATGTGCGTCATCGCGGTCCATCTGACGGTGGTGGGCCGTTTTGCCCCGCTGGAACCGGCGGTGCTGGTGTTCGGCGTGCTGACCGTCGTGCTCATGGGCATGGCGTTCCTGTCCATGGGCCTGTTCGTGTCGGCGGTGACGCGCAGCCAGATCACCTCCGGCACGCTCACCTTTGGCGTCAATCTGGTGATGTACGTGGTGGGCAATATCGGCGAAAAACTGCCGAAAACATATCCCGCGCCCGAGGCTTGGCCGGAGGCGGTGCGCAGCGCCCTGGGCGGGGTCTACGCGCTGTTCCGCGGGTTGATCATGGAACTGCCGCTGGACGCGCACGCCAAGGACATGGCCCTGGGTGTGGTTCGGCCGAAGGATGTGGGTTACTACCTGCTGTTCACGGCCTTCTTCCTGTTTCTGACGTTCCGCGCGCTGGAGAGCCGCCATTGGAGGGGCAAGTCATGAAGACCTGGCGGCGCTGGACCGGACTTGGCGCGCTGCTGCTGATGGCGGCCGCGTTCAATCTGCTTTTTTGGATCGAGAACATGTTCTCCATGTCCGTGCTGATTCCGCTGGCGGGCGGGCTGGTGCTGGGTGTGGCATGGCTGGCGGGGGTGCTTGTGTCGGTGGCCCGGCCGGGCGCATTGGAGGGGCGCACCGTCGGCGGGCTCAATGCGGTGGTGTCCTCGCTGGTGTTTCTGGGCATCTGCGTGGTGCTCTACATGTTCCTCCAGTCCTGGAAGGGGTCCTATGACCTCACCCAGGAGGGGCGGCGTGAGCTGTCGCCGATGACCGTGCAGGTGTTGCGCAACATCAACGCGCCCATCGAGGTGACCTGTTTCTTCCTGCATGTGGACGATGAACTGGTGGTGATCGCCCGCGAGAAGACGCGGCGTTTTCTGGAGCAGTGCCAGCGGTACACAGACCAAATCAAGACAGAGGAACTGGACCCGACCATCGACCGGTCGCGGCTCATCGAAATGGGCATCACCCACGCCTCGCCGCAGGGCACGGTGGTCGTTAAGTCCGGCGGGAAACAGCGAATCATCCTGCTGAGCGGCGGCAGCCCGCGGCTGGAGGAGCGCGAGTTTACCAACGCGCTCATCAACGTGCTGCGCGATGCGCAGCCCAAAGTCTATTTCCTGACCGGCCACAAGGAACGTGACGTTCTGGACGACAAGGGCGAGGACGGCGCGGCCATGCTTGCCAAACTGCTGGATGGCGAGTCCTATAAGGTGGAACGGCTGGCCATCAAGATTTCCGATCCCCAGGTGCCGGCCGACTGCGACGTGCTTGTGGTCGACAACCTGAAAACCGATTTTCACCCGCTCGAAATGGAGGCGGTCGACAAGTATGTGTCCGCCGGCGGACGGCTGCTGGTGCTGGTGGACCCGTGGCGCAGTGTCACTCCCGGCTACGGCGGCGGGGAACAGTTGCGGCCCTGGCTGGAAAAGCGCTTCGGCATCAAAGTGGGCAGTGACATCGTCATCACCGACAAATCCGAAAACATCTGGCAGCTTGAACTGACCAACGACGCCAAGGCTTTTGACAGGACCGAGGCGGGGTTCATGCAGTTCCACGGCTGCTTCAGCGCCGACCACCCGATCACCCGCAATTTTGATCAGACCGTGCTGCTCAAGGCGGTGCGCAGCGTGGGGCTTGCGGAAAAGCTGCCCGAGGGCGTTGCCGGCACGGAGCTGCTGCGCAGCACACCCGATTTCTGGGCGGAAACGGACACGGAGAAACTGCTGACCACCGGCAAGGCGCGCCTCAACGAGGGCGAGCGCAAGGGGCCCATCCCTGTCGCCGTGGCCGTCACGCAGAAGGTGCCCGTCATTGGCAGTCCCAAGGGGCGCACCGACACCCGGGTGGTGGTGGTGGGCGACTCGGACTTCACTTCAAACACCCAGGTGGTGGTGCCGGGCAACCTCAACTTTGTGCTCAACGTCTTTGCGTGGATGAATGAAAGCGAGGACCTGATCGCCATCCGGCCGACGGGCCGCGAGGCGGTGCCCCTCGTCCTCACCGACACGCAGCGCCGTGCCGCCGCGTGGGTCGGCGTGATGCTGATGGTGCAGATTGTTGCGGCCGTGGGTGCCGTGGTCTTCCTGCTGCGGAGAAAACACCAATGAGACTGCGCTCAACGCTTGCGCTTGCGGCGCTGCTTGCGGCGCTTTGCGCCGCCTACTGGGGCATGCAGCACCTTGGCGCGCGCCGCGCGGCCGTCGTGCAGCAGGGCAAACTACTTTTCCAGTTCAAGCCCGACGCCGTGCGCGGCCTGACAATCCACCAGGTCAACGGCGTTCCCGTGGCCGCAGAGCGCGATGCCGGGGGGCCCTGGCGCATTACCGCGCCCAATCCCACCATCCGCCCGTTGCAGATCCTCTGGAACCGGGTGTCGGAGAAGCTCGCGGGGATGAACAACGAGCGCACGGTGGCCGACAATCCGGGCGACCTGAAGCAGTACGGGCTGGATGTGCCCCAGCTTTCCGTCGAGGTGCGGACCGAGGGGGCTGCGCCGGAAACGATCTATGTGGGCGATGTCGAGCCGACCCAGCGCTACCGCTATGCCCGTATTGGCAACGGCCCCCTGTTCCTGCTGAGCACCGATTCGTTCTTCGAACTGAACCGGTCGCTTGACGAGTTGCGGCATCGCTTCGCTGTGGACGACAGGGATGCCAATATCAACAAGCTTCAGTTCGCGTGGATATGGACCGGTGAACTGCCCAGTGATCGGCCGGTGCCCGAGAGTCCGCCCCAAGTGGGCGAGGAATCCACCGTTATCCACGTGGAACGCGACAATCCGAAATCTCCCTGGCGTATGGTTGGGCCCGTCGTGGCGGCGGCCAACCAGGAGGCCATTGACGCGTTTGTGAAGGAAGTGCAGTTCGCGACGGGCCGTGATTTTGTCGACAAGCCCGAAAACCTGTCCGACTACGGCCTCAAGCCGGCCCGCGCCCGCATTACCGTTGTGGACGACCGCAGCGGCAAGGCCCAGACTATTCTTGTCGGACGGCTCGAGGAAAAAGGCAAGACGGGCGGTCTGTATATTCAGCATGTGGGCCAGGACGCGGTGTTCCAGATAGACGGCCAACTGTGGACGCTGCTGCCCAAGTCCCCGCTGCAGTGGCGCGAACGGCGGCTGCTCACCCGGCGTGTCACCGATGTCAACCGGATTGAGTTCCATGGCAAGGGTGACGCTTTTACGCTTGCCAAGGACGAAAAAGGCGAGTGGAAACTGGAAATGCCCTCCATTCAGGATGTCAACCAGTTTGCCGTTTCCGGATATCTGGCCGTGTTCAAGGAACTGAAGGGCGAATCCTTTGCCGTGGGCCAGCCTGCCGAATTCGGGCTGGACACTCCCGAGACCACCATAGACCTCCGCTATGAAGATGGGAACACGGCCCAAATCCGCATTGCGCCGTCCGCCAAGGAACCGGGACTCTATTACACCACCCAGGACACCGGCGCCATCATGACACTCAAGGGGGTGGCGGCCGATGCGCTCCTGGCCAAGAGTGACAGTTTCCGTTCCCGCGAACTGCTCCGGTTCAACAAGGCCGAAGCGGCGCGCATGGAACTGCAATTCGAGAACCTGGGCCTCATCATGGAGAAGCGGGACGGACAGTGGGAAGTCACCGCGCCCACGACGATTCACCTGGAGAACCAGTCTGATGCCGAGGCCATTTTGTCGGCCGTCTGCCCGCTTATGGCGGTCAGGGTGGAAAGCGAAACGACTCCGCAAGACTTGGAACGGTATGGACTTGTGAAGCCGGTATTGGGCATCTACGTCACCGTGCATGCCGGCGAAACCGGCAAAGACACCCGGTACGGACAGCTCCGCGTAGGGGGGGTGGCACCGGATAATTCACAGGAACGCTTCGCCATGGTGGATGGGAAGACCGGGGTCTTCCGGGTTACGCAGGAGGTCGTTCAAAACGTTCGGGAAGCTCTTCGCGGCTTCCGGCACGTGGGCGATCCCCCGGCCGACAAATAGTAATTACTTGACGAATTCTGCCAAAAATGAAGACAGAATAACGAGGTGTGTTTTGCTAAGGGACAACAGGGCTGGGCATTGCAATGCACTTCTCTATTGACACTTTCTTCCGGCTATGCTATAAATCGTGACATATATTTGGGGAACCCTATGAAGTCCGAGCAGTCGGCAGTTACGAAACGGCTTGGAGTTGTGCCCGGTGACCGTTCCGGTCCCGGGAAAACTCTTGTCGTTTTTTTAGCCGCGCGGCGCGCTACCGCGCGGCGCGGGACCGCATTATTTATGACGGGGCAACACCGGTTGCCGCAGTGCCATGCAGGCGTTGCGGATCGGTTCGCTTTTGGGAGAACGGCACGGTGAACAAGCGATTCGGCGGAATGGTCGGAATGGCCCTGATGGGTCTCGTGGCGATCGGTCTCGGGGGGGCGCTCTTTTTGCGGACGCACCCTCCGGACGCATCCATGGCGGCCAGGTCCGCCGAGGCGGCGAGACTGCGCGTGGCCTTCACGGCCGACAACGCGGCGCTGGCGGGACTCCTTTCGGGCAGCACCGTACCCGCCCAGGCGGACTGCGGCGACATTGCGTTCAACATAAGGGTTTCCCCGAACCCGGTCGCCCCGAACAGCACGGTTCAAATGCTGACCAGCGCGAACCTCGCGGCGGACGGGACGCCGTTGCGGGTCAACAGCACCGGGTACTACTACCTGACGACAACGCTGACCGCATTTCGCGCCTGGCAAACGGACAACACGAAACCCAAGCCCCCTCCGGACGCATTCATCGCCAATGAAGTGCCCAGACCGGGACTGGCCGCCATAGGCGCAGCCACAGGCATCGTTGGTGCCGCCGGAAAACTGGACCTAATCATCGAAGCCAGCGTGATGAGTCAGGACGGAACCCGGGACCTTAGCTGCACCCTTGAGTACAAGCAGTACATTGACGTAAGCGAGCCCAAGGCGGCCAATTTCACCGCCGCAGACCTGATCATAAACACCGCGGGTCTGGTGCCGCTGCAAGACTGGGTGCCCCTGTACGGATTGACACTGCAGTATGACCCGAAGAATCCGGCCCCGCGCGCGCTGACCCGGCTTACGTTCCGGATTACAACGGACAAGAAGGGCTCGGATGTCCGGCACTACCTGGAAACCAACGCGCCCACCGAGGATAATTTCCTGGAATTTGCCCTGATACCGGTATTGCCGGGAAAGGGAAAGGTCCCTTCCAGCGCGCCGATCGGCCTGAATGATCTCCCTGACAACACACTCTTTGGGCCGCCTGTATTTACATGGGATGCCCACGGTTACCCCTATGAACTGCCGACCAGCGCCATCGCGGAAGATCTGGATGCCGGGATTATCCGGGGTCCGGGGAACAACTTCTTTCAGGTGAATGACTGCTATTACGACCTGAGCTTTGTGGCCGATTCGACCAAACCGAATTTCCCCCTGGATGAACTGAACAATTTTGACGGTTTCACGAGTGCCGTCCCCAAGATTCCCTTCAATAAATGGCTGCTTGCTGGAGGCAGTGAGGACGGCAACAACTATGTGCTAGCCGTGCGCCTGTCCTCGACATGGCAGACCGGCACCACCATGACCTTTGAACTGCTCAACGCGGTCATGCAGCCGTACTACCAGGACATCGTCTCCGGTGAGTACAAACTGCTGCCCGTGCCGTTCAACCAGAGCGGCACCGTGGACAAGTATACGCCCGATTTCTTCAAGGCCAAGACCCTGAAGCCTGAAACCGCCTATTCAGCCAGCTTCGGCGTGTTTGACATGCAAAGCGGGTTCTCCCAGGACATGCGCTACAACCAGTGGAACGAGCAGATTTTCACGTACACACCGGTGGCGCAGTTCGTCCGGCCGCGCTGGGACCTTGTCAATCAGACGATCCAGGGCGTTATGGGCGAAGTAATGGACATACGCCAGCTCTTCTCCGTTGAAACCTGGGTGCCCGTGCTGGGCATTAACGCCCACTCGGGAACAGGCACCGGACAGATCACCCTGCTGAATATGGTGATGACGGACGTGGGCGGCGATCCCTTTGCCCCGCCCGACAAAGCCGGGTTTAATCCCAAGAGCGGTCTGGAGAAGATGGTTGACCGGCACACCGGCGAATCCAGCGCGGACTTTGCCGCAGGCCAGGACTGGGCGTTCAACGGACTGTGGGTGTGGCACGACACCAACGGCAACGGAAAATTTGACCCGCCCACGCCGCAGGGAACGCGCGGGGTCACCTTCACCGATTACCCCATGTATCCCCTCATCATGGCTGACTTGGCGGAGGAGCTGCAAAACGGCGATCCCGGATTCATGAAGTGGCATTACGAGCCGTTCCCGCCCGGCGGCGGTGACCCCTGGTGGCGAATCATGCTAACGATGGACGGTGGGCGGCGCCGCAAGGCGGGCGACACCCCCACGGGCTATTTTGAGACGACGCCCGATTCTTGGGACAACCTCGCGCCGAAGATAGACTACTTTGTCGTAATGCGTGCGGACAGCGGTTTCGCCGACATCTCGGGGCAGCAGGGCGACGGGGTCGGCATCAACCTGGGTGCGACCACGCGTGCTTTTGTGGAGCCGCGCCACTGGAATCCTCGCGCCAACCAAACGCAGCCGATCATCCCGACCGGCCACTGGGCGGGGGGAACGCTACTTTCCGATCAAATCGACGTGATGAATGAGAATTTCAACGGATTCCATTCTTCGATACTAGATCAGTACGCAATGGTTTTCTTTCAGGATTCAAAGGTGTGGGACATTGTCTGCGACCCGCAGCAATACCCCTGCGGCCGGGCGGATGCGGTCTTCCCAATACCGAATTCGTATCCCCCCAGTCCGGACCCGAACAATCCGAACAAGGTTGAAGCGATGCGCGAGTACCCCTGGTGGCCGGATCGCACGGCCAACCAGGACGTGGTTAAGCCGTTGCGCTGCGGTGCGGAAGTGCACGACCTGGCGCTCACGTACGCCACCGACAACCGCTACGCCAAGATCACGCCGATTATGGTGGGGCAGATGCTGTTCGACTTCTTCCCCGTCGACACGCTGTTTCCCTCACCGAGTCTGCCCACTCCTTATGACAGGTGGCCTTCAGGGCGCAGTGAGTCGAGTATCTGGCTCGATCCGGCGTTCATTGATCCCGGGCAGCTTGACGGCGGCGGCACCACCACCGGTTACAGCTTCTTCTATCCATCCGCCCGGGGACTCAACACGACGTTCAATGCAGCGCTTGACCTGCACCGTTTCTACGGGCTTCAGGAACTGAACTTCTTCATCCGAAACAACCCGGCCATCTGGTTTGACGAGATCTTCAATCCGCGCGGCGCGGACGAAAGCGAACCCACGCAGTACGCCTTCGAGACGGTCCCGTTCAAGCTGGAGCAGGACCAGTACGATCCCCAACTGCGCGATCCGCGCTCCAGCTACTGGCCGTCTCCCCTGACGCAGCCGACGCTGCCGCGCTACTCCACGTGGTCGGCCTACCAGAACAAGGGCGCCATCGTCAACTGGGGCGAGCTGAGCCGCTGTTATCTGGCGAGCGACGGCGGCAACAACACGCCCTACATAGAGCCGGAGTCGGGCAGCACGATGACGTCCGACACGGAGAAGAACTACGCAGACGACGTGTATGTGTTCCTGTGCGACAACCCGAAGCTGGGCACCATTACGGGCAACCTGGCGGGCAAGTGGCTGGTCGACAGCCTTGGCGGCCGCTACGAGATTGTCTCCAACTCGGGCAATGCGCTTACGCTCCACAACGGCCACGGCGCGTACCTGGGCAGGGAAATGGTAAGCGGCGGCAACCTGAGCCTCCCGCAGTACCCGTACGGCGTGGTGCCGGGCATTGCCAATGCGGTCAAGCGCGGGCACTGGATGATCGTGGAGGACACGCTGCAGCGGGGCACCTATCCGCGGATAGACGACTGGCGTCCCGACATGCTGAAGGACCCGGGCAATGCCTGGGCGGCGCGCCTGCTGCGGCAGTACATCGAACCGGATTCGATGCCCACGGCCATGCTCGGCATCAACCTTTGCGGCACCAAGGATCCTGTGGTGCTCAGTTATCCCCCCATCGCACTGAACGGTTTGACGGTGGCCTTCTGGGGTCCGGACTTTGATCCGTCTCAGTTGGCCGGCCTCGATCCGAACGGGGAACTGTTTGCCGCCGGCGTGACCCTTTATGAAGACAGCAACGGGGACGGCGTGTTCGACGGGCCCCTGTTTGCGAGCGGCTCTTCGGTGCCGTCGTTCCGGGACCGCATCGTCCCGCTGGAGGCCGGTTCGCTCTTCTGGTCCGTTGATCCAGAGCCCGTTGATTTGGACGGGGACTACAAAGCCGACGACGTGAGCGGCGACGGTGTGGTTTTCCTGGGCGACCCGACCAATGCGACGGACGTGGCGCAACTGACAGCTGCGGAACTGGCCAAGTGGGACCATCTGTCCGACTTGTGCTGGGTGCTCAATCTGCGCCCGCGGACCAAGTGGGTTATTCCGTACTCGGACGGCGAGTCCGCCTATGTCCAGCTTGCGTCCAAGGACGCCGGCAAGGCCGTCTTGACCGGTGACTGGCCCAGCTTCTGGATGAAGGGACCGGAGACGCTGGACCTCTCCGGGGCGGACAAGACGGCCCAGAAGGCGCTTGATCCGACAGCGGCAAACCCGGGCGACGACCTGTTCGTGGTGGTCCGCACGTCAAAGGATCTGAAGTCCTTCTCCGAATTCCGGGCGCTGGTTCCGAGCAAGCTGCCCGGCCGTCCGACGGAACAGATACAGGCCGGCATACAGATGTCGCCGCGCAACTACAGTGTGATTGACACGGCGACCAAGCGTAGCCCCGAGGAGAGTCCGGTTCAGGACTTCTACGGCCACGACACTTTGATTGCCAACGTATTCACGAAGGTGTATGACCTTACCCCGTTGATGGTTACCGCGCCGTCGACGACGCCGGTGATTCAGCCGGGTGGCCTTGAGGCGGCCATTCTGGGTGTGGACTGCTCGGCGAACCGCCCGGAGAATGCCATTGCCAGCGGCACCGGCGTGCAGGCCCAGGCGGGAGTAAACAGCTTTACCGTTGCCGATGCGGACGTGACGGCGGCGACGGACAGTAAATACTATACCAGGGGCCAGGGATGGACCTCTGAGACCGTGGGTCTGTACCTGATCGGCTACGGCGGCGGCACCGACGCCAACAGCGCGCGCATCACAGGGTACGAGATCACTGCGGTCAACGGACGCCAGTTGACGCTGCGCGCGGGCGCGCCGCTTGTGGAAAAACCCTGGTTTGTGGTCAAAGACCCGACCTTCCTGGAACAGATGGTGGTCGAATTCTACGACTACAAGCGCACCGGGAACTTCGATCTGCAAAATGACCTGCTTCCGCTGAATTACGAGGATCCCATGAACGGCCAGTACAGCGGCGTGGCGCTGTATCGCGACAACGACGCCAACCCGAAGAACCGCAACGGGGTGTTTGATCCGCCCATCCGCGATGCGGCAGGCAACGTGACCGAATACATCGATCTTCCCGTGAAGCTTGACTTCCTGCCGGTTCTCATCGGCACGGTTGGCGGAGAGCCGGAGTACCAGGTTAAGTTCGTGTTCTCCTCACCCGGCACGGACAACAAGATTGGGCGCGACACCAAGCCCTACGAAACACAGGCGAACAACCGCCAGTGGGTGCCGCAGACGGCAGGCCTGAGCCCGACAGACCCGAATTACGGTCCCGAGTTCTTCGTGGTGGTACGGCCCTCGAACAAGATGGCGCTCGGCGACACATTCCAAGCGGCCATTGTGTCGTGGGGCCCGAACACACCGACAGAGCCGGACCCGGACAACTTTGCCCCGTCTATTGTGCCGGGCCAGCTTCCGGGACAAAAAGAGGACGAATTCGACATCTTCTCCGAGTTCCCGTGGGGCGCCCGGGGCGTCGGCTATATCACCCTGTTCAAAGAAGCGCTGCCGGTGTACAGTTGGGGCTTTGACAAGGTTACGCGGAAGCCGGTGCCGCGCCGTGACATTGACCGGAGCCAGCTGGGTCCGGACTTTGCCACACTGCGCAACTGGACACGCACCAACCCCTGGGTCTTCAACGTAACCCAGCCTATCGTCTCGCTGCAGCCGCCCCAGTTGGACTTTGTGGGTGTTCCCACGCGCCAGTTAATCAACAAGGACGTGCAGTTCACCCTGCTGGGTGTGACGCAGATTGGGTCGGTTGCATGGGATTTCGGTGACGGCACAACGTCCACCGAGGTCAACCCGATCCACCAGTATGCCGCCACGGGCGTGTACACCGTCCAGGTGGCCATGGTGAACCAGTTCGGCATCCGCAACACGGCGCGCAAGGTGGATTACATCGAGATCATCAACGCGCCATTCTCAGACTTCACGGCCGATCCGGTGCGCGGCAGCATCACCCCCGGCTCACCGAGCCCGGCCCTTTCCGTGACCTTCACGGACAGCTCCGTCGGCGGCGACTCGTGCACAGCAACTGGGTGGTTCTGGAATTTCGGCGACGGCGGCACCTCGACGGAGCAGAACCCCGTCCACCGTTACACGGCGGCCGGCATTTACACGGTGACGCTCGAAGTGGCCTTCCAGTGCAGCGACGGCACGGTTGTGAAGCAACGGAAACGGGACAACTACATCACGGTGCTTCCCTGCGTCGGGTGCAGCAGCGGAGAGGGCGAAGGCGAGGCGACAACCACTCCCCCTGCGGCGTCCATAAAGTTCTCCACCCTGGTCAAGGACAAGGAGGCAATAATGCCCCTGTCCGACTGGGTGCAGTTGTTCCGGTTCACCATGAGCTATGATGCGGCCGACGATCCGACGAAGGTTGCGCCGCGCATTCTGCGGTCCCTGACCTACGCCATAAGACCCGACTCGCGGCTCCCCGGCGACCTCAAGTACATCAACGAGGGCGCACCCTATCCGACCGACCTGCTCGAGTTCGCCGTATTCAAGGAAGGTCCCGTTTGTCCGGACTGCAACCTGCTCTGGGGTCCGGTCGACGGAGTGCTTGATCCCTACTTTGACGCACTGGTGTTCGGCTGGAACAACCTGGGCGCGCCCGCGGGCACAATCACGGCGGTGCAGGAGCGGTACGGAATCGTCTACAAGATGGACTTCGTCGGCAACGGCACCCCGCAGAAGCCGCAGTTCCTGCTTCAGTCGGCGCAGACGTCGGACGCTTACCCCGACGGCAACTCGTACATCGTGGCGGTGCGCTCGTCGGCGACCTGGCGCAGCCAGTTGACCATGGGCGTCGAGGTGTTGGACGCCCAGATGATCAATCCGAACACGGGCTCTTTCCCTGTGGACGACAAGGGCAAGCCCATCGACAGTTACGAGCCAAACTTCTACGACGCGAAAACGCTGGCGGACAAGCAGTTCTACAGTTCCTCGTTCAGCGCGTACGATTATACCGGCGCGGTTGCCAGCGGGAAGGTCAGCGTGACCGCCTCGTCCAACGCCTGGAACTACCCGAACATGCTGTACATGCCGTTGGGCGAATTCACACGGCCGCGCTGGAATGCGGTGGGCCAGGCGCTTCAGGTGGTTGCAGGGGAGTTCCTGCAGTTGCGCACGCTGACGGCCATAGACGACTGGGCCCAGGTGATTGGCCTCAACGTTCACAGCACACGGTCCGTGCACTTCAACAGCAGCGATTGGGATCCGCGCGGAACGCAGCTTCGCGAGGTCAATGTGGTGCTGACCGACATCGGCGCCGACCCCTACGGGGCTCCGGGCAACGGCGGCTTCAACGCGCGCGACGGTCTCAAGGGCCTGACCACGGACACTTGGGGGGTCCCGGTCAGGGATGCCGAAGCGTACGCGCCGGATGTGACTTACAACGGCATCTGGGTATGGTACGACGCCAACAACAATGGAGTGTTTGACGCGCCCACGATGAACCCCGGCGGCGGGATCACCTTTAACGGCGACTTTCCGATGCTGCCGTCCAACGTTGAACTCTTGGGCGAGCCGAAACCGTCGTGGGAATACATTGCGCTGCCCCCGGGCGGCGGTGACCCCTGGTGGAAGATCCAGCTTCGGTTCTATGACGGCGACCGCAAGGTGGGCAACATACTGAGCACCGGCGCGACCAAGGAAGGATTTGTGGAGCCGGTTCCGGACAACCATGGCGGGTATACCGTTGACTCCGAATGGTCGCCGGACTTCTTCGTGGTGGTTCGCACCGACAGCGGCTACAAGGACGTATCCGGCGAAAGCCATCCTGGAGGCGGCATCGCCATGGGCGCCGACTTCCGGGCCTTCATTGAGCCGCGCCGCTTTGATTCGGCCAAAGGCACAGGTTCGGGCGGCGTGTTTGTGGACAGTGCGATTCCGGCCCAGGGCCTGCCCGGTGCCGGGGCCTCATTGACGCCTTGGCAAAACGACCTCCGCTGGCTGGATCACGAACCCTGGTGGCCGCAGCGCACCATGAACCAGAATTCCGCCAAACCGCTCAAGGTCGGCGTCGAGGTCCATGACCTCGTTATGACCTATGAGTCCAAGTCGCCGTACCGTGTTCAGACGGACCTCTTCTACCAGATGAGCATAGACTTCAACAATCTGGGGCAGATTGATTACTCGACGATTACCATTGGCGGCTACTCTCCCATCGGAGGCGGTCCCCTGAGCGGGTTCGATCAGTGGCTTGATCCCTTCGGTCTGGAACAGGCCAAATTCCAGAACGGGCACACGGTGGACGTCACCTCGTGGCGGCTCTTCGGCACGGCCAGTTTCAGTTTGGGCAGTTTCAGCAGCTCGGTGGTGTACAACGACACGGCCAGCATCGGGCAGTTTGCCTATGAAACGGTTCCCTTCTTCAACAACGATCCGGACAACGGCGATGTGGCCCCGGCGGGTCCGCGCTCGTCGGCCTATCCGGTGCCGCCCACACAACCCACCCTACCCGAATACAGCACCTGGTCGGCGCAACTGAAGCCCGGCGAATACCCGCGGGCGAGTCAGTGGGCGCCGGAGAACGCCAAGGCGCGGCTGCTCACGCAGAAGACAGAGGCCAACGGCTTCCACACGGCGATGCTGGGCATCAACCTTATTGGATCGGCCGACCCCTATGTCAACAGCGCCGGCGGACCGATGACGGTAAGCCAGATTTCCGTGGCCTTCTGGGGTCCGGACTTCACCCCCGGACGTGCTCAAGCCGCTCAATCCGGACAAGAACGACAACCAGAGCCTGGAGTCGGGCGTGCTGCTGTGGGAGGACGCCGATCTCAACGGCATCTTCCTTAACACGCAGGAATTGGCCGCCTACCAGGACGGCTTGGGAATCCTTCCGTCGCTCGACGCCATCGTGCCCGTCACGAATCTGGCATGGTCTTCCACGCCCGAACTGGTGGACATCAACGGGGATGGAAAACCGGACGACATGAACGGGGACGGCGTCGTTGACGACAGCGACAGGGCATGGGTCCTGACCTTCTATCCGAAGGCCAACTGGGTCGTGCCGCACAAGGACGGCTCCGTGTTCAATTCCTCCGTGTCAGGAAAGAGCGCCGCCGGAACAGAGGCCAAAGAAAAGGCGGTCAAGCATGCCCTTGAAGTGAACGGCACGATGAACGGTGCGGGTTCGCCGGAGAAAGCGCTCGATCCCGCAGTGATGCAGCCGGGCGATGATCTTTTCATCACCGTCAGCACCTCGGACAAGATCCACCGGTTCCAGCAGTTCCGCGCGATGGTTCCCGCGACGCTTCCCACGCGTTCCGAGGGGCAGCGCAGGGCGGGCATCCAGTTCTACCCGCAGGTCAACAGCAGCAACACGGCGTTCGTCAAGGGCAGCCCCGAGGAGGACCCGGTACAGGACTTCTTTGGCTGGGACATGCTTGAGTCGAATGTCCCGTTGCGCCTGGTCGACATGACGAACCGCCATGCGGACCTCGACATCGGCGGCGGCGCCGTTCCGGTAATCGGCATCGACGCCGCCACGAACCGGCCCGGCGGCACCCTGCTCTCCGGAGACGGCGGCATCGGCCTTTCCAACAGGTTCCGCGTGCCCAATTCACAGTGGACTCCCGATCAGTACAAGGGCGACTGGCTGGTCGATTCGGGCTACGAGACCTATGAAATCGTGGGGAACGTGGCCAATGAGCTGACCCTGCTCAGCGGCACGCCCCGCGCCGGAAAGTGGCGCATTGTCCACGACCCGAGCTTCCTGGAGGAGATGCAGGTCGAGTTGTACGTCGAAAGGGACGGCGGCTCGTTCAACCCGGTGACGGACCTGCTGCCGCTGGACATCGACCAGCGCATCAGCGGTGTCGCGATCTACCGCGACAACGACAACAATCCGGACAACCGCAACGGCATCTTCGATCCGGACATCGACATCCCGGTTGCCCTCGACGCCCCGCCGCGCTTTGCAGGCCAGACGGCCGAGGACATCCAGGTCAAGTTCGTGTTCTCGACCCCCGGCACGGATGACTTCCCGCTGCCAAAGGCCGCGCAGACACGGCACCGCCAGTGGGTGCAGGACAGCTTTGGCGACGCCATTTCCGACGCCGACAGCGGCCCGGATTTCTTTGTGGTCGTGCGCGCGTCGCAGGGCATGCAGGTGGCGGACAAGTTCCGCGCCGGCATCGTCTGCTGGGGCCCGAACACGCCCACGGAGCCCGATCCGGACACATGGGCCAACCTGCCCGGCGAGGACCGCAACGACTTCAGGAAGTTCCGCGAGTTCCCGTGGGCCGACCGCGGCGTCGGCTTCATCACCTTCTTCAACGAGCCGCAGCAGCGGTACTTCATGGACGGGTCCCTGGCGCGTGTCCGGGACGACAACAGCGGCTTCAACTGGCTGCGCAGCCACAGTTCCAAGAAGCGCCGGACCGGCGTCGTCGAGGCCAGGGTGCGTCCGGTCGGACCGACATCGCTGGTGATTGACGACGCATCCGAGCGGCAGCTTCCGTCCCAGACACTGCCCGGGCAGAGCTTCCCGCTCATCATCTACGGCACCCATTTCGGGGCCAAGCCCGTGGTGGTCATGAGCGGCTATGACGTGGTGATTAATTCGGTGAGCGACACCGCGATTAGCATCAGCATCAGCACCCAGTCGGGCGTTGTCCCGCAGGAGCCGGTGGTGCTTCTCGTGCGCAACCCGTTGAGCGGCGAGGAAGTGAGCCGTTCCGACCTCTTCACCATCGTTACCGGCAGCGCGCTGCGCAGGCCGAAGATAACCGGGGTCAATCCGGCCAGCGGCACGCGGGATGTGTTCCCGGTGCAGGTGGTGGGCGAGAACTTCGGCAAGCTTGAGAACACGCAGGTCAAGTTCGGGCAGACCTTCATGCCCGTGCTCGCTGTGGCCGCGGACGGCACAAGCATCACGGTCGGCTTCCCGACCGGGGGCATGCCGAATCCGACCAAGCTTGACGTCACGGTGCGCGACACCTCTAAGAATCTGGAGGATGTGCAGCTCGGAGGCTTTGAATACAAGAATCAGGCCACGAAGAACAAGTTCTTCGGCCTGTTCGCCTGTTCCGGCGGCGGCGCTGACGCTGCGGCCGGTTGGACCGACGGGGCCGTGCTCCTGGCGGCGGTCGGCGCGCTGTTCGCAGCCCGGCGGCGTGGTGCGGCGCGGGTCCGTTAGGGCCGATTCCGCCGCGCGGGCGTCCGGACCCGAAGTTCGGACGCCCCGTGCGGCGGGTGTATAATGGTGAACCAAGTGCCTGGCCTGTCCCGCTGGACGGTCAGGCGGTGTGCAGAACTGAGAAAGGAACTCGGTACGGTGAGCAAGGGCATACGACGAATCGCCTTGGCCGCGTGCTGCGTCGCGCTTGCGGCGGGCCTCGCACAGCAGGCCGGCGCGTTCTTCCCGACGGGCGGATATGACACCTTCGGCCTGCTGCGCTATGCGGTCTGGCCCTTGAAGGACTTTGACACCAACAATAACGGTGTCATTGAGAGCAACGAGGGGCTTGAATTCCGCATTGAGGGCGGGCCGAGCGGATTCAACGTGAACGAAATCGCGCGGGTCAAAGCCGGATTCCAGGTGTGGGCCGACGTGCCAACCGCCTACGTGCGGTTCCGCTTCGCCGGCGTGGTCGAGGACCCCATCCTCCCCGGAACCACCACGCCCGATTACCTGCCGACCGTGTTCCTGCAGGTCACCCAGGCGGCCCCGGGCGAAACAAATGTCACCCCGGACGCCACGGAGTTCCAGGTGACCGAGCTTACGGACAATCTTACGTCGCTGACGCTGACACTATTCGCGATCACCGATGTGCCCATCACTTCGGGCGGGGACATAGTCACCGTGCCCGCCGGTAACGTTCTGGACTCGGACATCATAGTCAACGGCAATCTGGTTCGCGCAGGTCTGTTCAACACGGGCGTGGGGGCTCTTGACCTGAAGGCGATTGTCACCCAGGCCGCCGGCTATCTGCTGGGCCTGGGCTACACGCCGCTGAACAATCTGAACCAGTCCACAACAGTCTCGGCAATCACCCTGCCCACCGAGACGACCGCCCTGCAGATGACCGGGGGCGACGGCATTCCGCGGATGATCGGCGCGACGCCCACCATGTTTCCCGCCTATTTCCTGACGGAGAACTCCGACAGCACGATTGTCGCCGGATGGGGCGACCTCGCGCCGGACGATATCTCCGGCATTTCATGGCTCTATCCGCGAACCGACGGACAGGAACGTTTCTTCTCCGTCAGTCAGGAGGCGCGGACGCACACCCGTCGCGGAACAGGCATACCTTCCTCGCCAATCGCAGGCGCGCACATAGTGGCTTGGGCCAATGTAAGCAACAACGAGGGTGACCGGCGCGTCCCCCTGTTCAGCAGCATGTCCGGCCTGTTTGAACCCGCCATAAATGCGAATCTGGTCGGCGGCTTTGATCTGCTGGGCCTTTGGAAACAGTTGGAGGTGCCCGGCACGCCGGGCGACCTGTTCAACACCACCTATGTGCTCACCATGAACCCGCTCAACGGCGGCGGATTGGAGAAACAGGCTCCTCCGGGCGTGAGTCCCGACTTGGTGGACAGCCTGCAGGGTGTGTTCCCTGCCAGCCTTAGCGTGACCACCCGTGCTACCACGGACTATGCCACGAACTACCCCTCCGAGGTGTTCAATGAGTTCGGCAACATATACGGGATCGAGAACAACCCGGCCGGCACTGCACTGGTATGGGATTACACCAAGAACACGGTTGTCAGCAAGGCCAGCGAGAAAACCATCCCGACAATACTTCCGCTGAAGCGGCCCATGTTTGGCGATCCCAACGATGTGTGTCCGCTCAACGTGATCAACGGTTCGTCGGGCACGGGTACCACCGGTGTCGATACTGGAAACATCACCGCCGCCGCAGGCATAAAAGCGTTGCGCGGGTTCCGCGACGACGTGCTGTTGCGTTCCGCGCCGGGCGAGGCGCTGGTGGACGCCTATTATCAGGTTTCGCCGGCCGTCGCGCGTTTCCTGCTGCAACACACGATCGCACTGAAGGCCGGCCGCGTTCTGCTTGCGGCTATGGAGTGGGTTATGCTCAACTGGGCAGTTTGTCTGGCCGCGGCATCGGCCATTGGCAGTGTTCTGTGGGTGGCGCGCCGACGGCGCGCGCGTGCGGCGGCCGCTGCCGCACTGATTGCGGTGCTGGCGCTGGCCGGCTCCGTGGCGCATGCGGGGGAAATTTACATGTCCACCGCGGCCATTGTCGGCAACGCCACGGAAATCGTATCCGGCACGGTGAGCTCCGCCCAGGCGCGCTGGGGCAAGTCCGGCCGCATCTATACGGATGTGGTGTTCGAGGTGGCCGATACGGCCAAGGGCACTGCTAACAAAGCGTCACACATCAACTTCTCCGTGATCGGCGGTGTTGTGGACGGCGTGGCCATGTCCGCCTCGGACATTCCGACGTTCAAGGCGGGCGAGGAGATGGTGCTTTACCTCTATGCCGTACCGGGCCGGGGGCTCAGCCTCTATGGCGGCGTGCGCGGCAAGCAGATCATCGTCACGGACAAATCGACCGGCGAAAAGTATGTCAACGGTGCCGGCGCCTTCGCGGAGACCATCATCGCCGCCGACAAGAAGGCCATCGCGGAGAAAAATGCCGCCAAGCAGGACAAGGATGAGACCGCCGCCAAGGCCGCCGAGGCGGAGGACCAGGCCAATCGAATCCCCCTTGACGATTACATGCAATACCTGCGCGGTGTTGCCGACCAGGAGGCGCGCACCGCCGCCAAGTAACCGGAATTGTGGAAGTAAATCCAACACGGCCGCGCTCACCCCGGGTGGACGCGGCCGTTGGTTTGCGGCAGGGCCGCCGCTCCTGCCATCATAGGCATGCCTTGTGAAACCCGTCAATGAGGAAGGCGCCAAACATGAACCATCGCGAGCGTGCGTTTGCCGTTCTGAATTACCAGTCCTATGACCGGCTGCCCATCGTCCATTTCGGATTCTGGGAGGAGACACTGGAGAAATGGGTGTCTGAAGGGCACCTGAAACAGTCCGATGTGGATGGCATCTGGGACGGCAACGCGGTGGACCGGCACCTCTGCGGCATTTTGGGTTTCGACTTCAACTGGGCGTCCCATTTTTCGCCCAACTCGAACCTGCGTCCCGGCTTCGACTACGAGATTCTGGAGGAACTTCCCGACGGTTCGCGCAAGGCGCTCAATTATCAGGGTGTCGTCATTCTGGAAAAGCCGGGCACCCGCTCGATCCCGATGGAATTCGAGCATACGCTCAAGACGCGCGCCGACTGGGAGGAGCACTACAAGCACCGGTTCCAGTGGCACCCGGACCGCGTTCTCAAGGAGAAGGTGCTGCTGGACAACGGCGAGGTAAAGACCTTTGAGGACGGCGGCCTGGACTGGCTCAAGACCGGCGAGCGCGACTATCCCTACGGCTATTTCGCCGGAAGCCTCTACGGTTATGTGCGCGACATTATCGGCGCGAACAGCACCATGTTCGCCGAGGACCCTGAACTCTGGGTGGAAATCATCGACACCATCGGCGAGCTTTCCTACCAGAATGCGAAGTTCACGCTGGAACAGGGGCCCAAGTTCGACTTCGGGCATTTCTGGGAGGATATCTGTTTCAAGAACGGGCCGCTGATCATCCCCTCCATGTTCGAGGCCTACGTCGGCCCCCACTACAAACGTATCACCGAACTGCTGAACCGGCACGGCATGGGCATCGTGTCGCTGGATTGCGACGGCTGCATTGACGCGCTGGTGCCCACCTGGTTCAACAACGGGGTGAACACCATGTTCCCCATCGAGGTGGGCACATGGGATGCCAGCGTCGCAGCCTGGCGGGAAAAGTGTGGCAAGGACTTGCGCGGCGTCGGCGGGATGAACAAGGTTGTCTTCACGCGCGATCGTGCCGCGGTGGACGGGGAGGTTGAGCGGCTCAAGAAGCTCGTGGACCTGGGCGGATACATCCCGTGTCCCGATCATCGTCTGGCACCCGACTCGGAATACGACCTGGTGCGGTACTACTGTGACCGGATGCGGGAGGTGTTTGGCTGAGCGAGTAACAGGCCAAGAGCGCGCGCTGAGACTGTAGGACAGGCGCCCTCGCCTGTCGGCTTTAACGTATGCCCATGGGATGACAGCCGGGGGCGGCTGTCCTACAGTGTCGTGTCCCAAAGGGCCGCTTTTCTACCGGTCGCGGTCGATGACGAAGTGCGCCAGCGCGCGGAAGGCCTCCGCTTCCGGGCCGAAGGCGGCCAGCGCGTCCAACGCATTCTCGATGGTCTGTTTGGCGAGCCGCTGCGCCTCTTCGAGGCCAAGCAGCGCCGGATAGGTTGCTTTGACATGGGCCGCGTCTGCGCCGGTGTTCTTGCCCAGTTTCTCCGCGTCACCCGTCACATCCAGCAGATCATCCGCTATCTGAAAGGCGAGCCCCAGGTTTTCACCGTAGGCGGACAGGGCGATCAGTTGCGCGGCGTCCGCGCCGCCGGCCAGGGCGCCGCAGCGCACGGCGGAACGAATCAGCGCGCCCGTCTTGCAGGCATGGATGGCGCGCAGTTCCGCTAGGGTGACTTCCCGCCCCTCGGCCTCCATGTCCATCTGCTGTCCGCCGACCATGCCCGCGATGCCCGCCGCCTGCGCCAATTCGGCGACGATCGCGGTGCTGCCGGTGCGGGCGGCGGCTTCGAAGGCCATTGTCAGCAGCGCGTCACCCGCAAGATGGCGGTCGCCTCACCAAAAACCTTATGTGAAGTGGCCCTTCCCCGGCGCAAATCATCGTCATCCATGGCGGGCAGGTCGTCATGAATGAGTGAGTAGGTGTGCACCATTTCAAGTGCGCAGGCTACGGGCAGCGCGGGCGCGTCGTTTCCGCAGACCAGTTCGCACGCGCCCAGTGCCAGCGCCGGGCGCAGCCGTTTGCCGCCTGCGAACAGACTGTAGGCAACGGCCTCAACAAGCCGCGCTGGCGCATCGTCCCATTCGTCGACCAGGGCGTGCAACGCCGCCTCCGTCCGCACGGATTTGTCCAGCAGGAATTCTTCCGCGTTCAAAACAGCAAGCCCTCATCCTCTTCGGCCGGTGTTTCCTCCGGCGCATGGGCGGTCGCGGTGGCCTGTTTTTTCCGCGGCGCGCCGGTTGGGGTGGGGGAGACGCTTGACGCCTCGGCTTCCCCGGTCGCGTCCGTATCGGGCTCGTCGAAAGGTACGGCCTCCAACTCGCCGCTTTCTCCGCGCACGAGCATGTCTATCTTGCGCTCGGCGGCCTTCAGGGTCTTTTCGCACTGACGGACCAGCGCCACACCCTCCTCAAACTGGCGGAGCGATTCCTCCAGGGGCAGACCGCCCTCTTCCAGTCCCGCCACGATTTCTTCCAGCCGTTCCAGGTCCTTCTCAAAGGAGGCCCCGTCCTGCGTTCTAGTCTTCGCCATGTTTGTGCTCCATGTCTTCTTCGTTGGCCCCCTTTGGGGACCTTCCCCATTTGCGGCGGTTTACCACGGGTTCCGCTTCGCTCCACCCGTGGCTACTATTGTATGACCCCTCCGGGGCCCGGAACAGTCCGACCTGTGCATTGAACTTGTCGCTCACATTGCATGCTGTCCTGTTCGGGCCAAGAACGGTCTGGTTTGTGCCGTAAGCCTGTCGCATTCGCTCCAGTTCACGATGTCCGGAGCGCCGCAGGCGCGGTATTTGTCAGCCCGGGCCGTAAGGCCCGGGAAACGTGCACCCCGAAAAGTTCGGAACGCTGAAAGCGCGGCACTGCCCCGTGAAGTTGTCAACGGTTCGTGACAGCCAGTTAATTTGCAATTCATACGGTGCTTTCCGGCGGCAGGATTTCCCGCACCACGGCGCGCGCCGCGCCGGCGCCAAAACGCACTTCAATCACATCGTCCGGCCGAAGCTGCTCTGAACTCCTTATGAGGGTACGATCGGGTAACTGCCGCGCGAGCGCGTAGCCCCGGCCCAGAATGGCCAGCGGACTTAGGGCGTGCAGCCGGCCGGCCAGCGGCGCCAACCGGGCGCGCGGCCGTTCCGCCATCGTCCGCGACAGTGCCATCAGCCGCGCATGCTGCGCGGCAATCCGTTCCCGGCCCCGTTGCAGCCGTTGCGCGGGTGACAGCAGGGCGAGCCCGCGCGAGGCGCGCTCCAGCCGCGTGTGCAGCAGGGCCGCGCGTTCCAGCATGGCCCGGTTCAGCCGGTCGTGGGCGTCGTCGCAGGCCTGCCGCGCGCCGCGCAGCAGTTCTTCGGGCCGCTGCAGCAGGTAATGCCGTTTTGCGGCGTCGAGACGCTGTGCGCGCCGGGCCAGCAGTTCAGAGGCGGCGCGGTGCAGTCGCCGCTGTTTTAATGCGATGGTGTCGAGCAGGTCTGCCTGCGCTTTTACGACCATCTCCGCCGCGGCCGACGGCGTGGGTGCCCGCAGGTCGGCCACGAAGTCGGCCAGCGTGAAGTCGATCTCGTGCCCCACGGCAGAAATGACCGGCGTCGCTGCGGCGAAAATCGCGCGCACCACCGGCTCCTCATTGAATGGCCACAGGTCTTCCAGCGAACCGCCGCCGCGTCCGACAATCATCACGTCCACGCCCATGCGGTCCAGGAATTCGATGCCCGCGGCAATTTCCTTCGCGGCTTCGTCGCCCTGGACCCGCGCCGGATAGAGAATTACGTGCACATTGGCGAAGCGGCGCCGGATGACGTGCAGGATGTCGCGGATGGCCGCGCCCGTGGGCGAGGTGACCACTCCGATGCGGCGGGGCAGCAGAGGCAGCGGCTTCTTGTGCACTTCGTCAAAGAGACCTTCGCCCTGCAGCTTGGCTTTGAGCCGTTCAAAGGCCAGTTGCAGCGCGCCCATGCCCTTGGGCTGCATGTCATCCAGCACAAGCTGCAGGTCGCCCCGCTTCTCGTAGAGCGTCACCAGTCCGTGTGCGAGCACTTCCAGCCCGTCGCCGGGCTCAAACTTGACCTTGTTCAGCGCGCCGCGAAACATAACAGCGCTCACCTGGCCGCTTTCATCCTTGAGCGTGAAATAGGCGTGACCATTGCCAGAAACGCGCCAGTTGGAGATTTCGCCGCTGACCCACACCTCGCCCACGCCGCGTTCAAGGTGTGCCTTGATGCGGCGAATCAACTGGGCGATGGTGAGAATCTGATCGGGTTGCGCTACCATGGCGCGCATTGTAGCCCATCGCCCCCGGCCGGGGCGAGTATGCACGCTTTTCTTGAGTGCGGCGGTCATGCTGCCGCACTTCGTCGCCGGAGCCACGCCCCGGCCCTTCTATTGAGTGCGGTGGCCATGCCACCGCTTTTCTTCGCCGGGGCCATGCCCCGGCGGCGGAAGCAAGGCCTCCGTAACGGTAAAACGGCGGCATGGCCGCACGCACTCAACATAAAAGGCACCAAGACCCACCCGTTTGCCACCTTCTGCCGGATGGCGTTCCAGTCTCTTGACGAGGGCATCACTAACGGACACTGGCCGCCGCTTCGCGCCTCCCACAGTTCGCCGAGCATGCGCTTCTCGTTTGCGTCCGACCCATCCTCGAGGTGACCGCCCTTGTATTCGACGACAAGGAACCGGCCGTCCTTTAGCCTGCAGATGTAATCCGGATAGAACTTTTCCGTGGCGGTTTGCAGCCAGAAAGAAGAGGTGGGGCGGCGTGGGATGTTTCTTGCCCAAGTGTCAATCTCATCCAGCGTGTCGATAAACTGGGGGCACTCAATAGGAGGGCCGGAGCACGGCATTCGCACTGAGATTAGTAGGCACGCCCGACAATGGGTGTATACTGGGCAGGCAATAGGAGACGGGATTATGTCGTTGTGGCATCATGCGCCGCCGCATCATTTCGAGGCAGGGCGGGTGTATTTCGTTACCGCGGGGACCTTGTACAAAAAGCATCATTTTTCTCCCGACGATCATCGTGCCTATCTGGAGGAGCGTCTTCTTTGCACATTGGAACGGCAGGGATGGACCGTGCAGGCATGGGCGGTGCTGTCAAACCATTATCACTTTGTCTCGGAGGCGCGTGAAGGCGCCAAGGTGCTGGGTCAGATGCTGCGTGATTTGCATTCTGAAACCGCCCGCGAGATTAACCGCCGCGATAACGCTGTCGGCCGCGAAGTGTGGTTCCAGTTTTGGGAGACGCCGCTCACCTACGAGAAGAGCTGGCTGGCCCGGTTGAATTATGTGAACCAGAATGCGGTGCACCATGGCCTGGTGCCTGAGGCCACACAATACCCGCATTGTTCGGCGGCATGGTTTGAACGGGAGGCCGAGCCGGGATTCTACCGGGCTGTGACGATGACCAAGACAGACCGCATCAACGTAAAGGACGATTTCTGATATTGAGTGCGG
>CAIJOU010000057.1 GCA_903822375.1 Candidatus Hydrogenedentota bacterium | reverse complement strand
CGACAGCCCGCATCACCAGGAAGGACGAAAAGGACTTAAGGGACGGACAGGACGGAAAAAAATCCCCGTTGGGATGGAGATTGTCGACGGTCCTTTCCGTCCTTTGAGTCCCTTCCGTCCTTGCCCTGGAGCGGTGGTGTGCGCTATCCGCCCGTTTTTAGCGCACAAAGAACGCGGCAGGATGCCGCGTCTGCGTTGCGGCCCAGGGTCGAAATGGCCGACGGGCATTTTGTGCGCCGTTTCCCGTTGCGCTACTCTATGGGTGCGTCGGCGGCGGCGCCGAAAAACCGCAACAAGGAGACCAGGGGCATGCAACGCTACGGATGGATTATCGGGCTGCAACCGGACCGGGTGGAGGACTATAAGCGCGAGCACGCGGCGGTGTGGCCGGCCGTGCTCAAGATGATCAAGGACTGCCATATTCAAAACTACTCGATCTACCTGCGGCAGTTCCCCGACGGCGCGTATTACCTGTTCAGCTATCTGGAATACACCGGCACGGACTTCGCCGGTGACATGGCGATGATGGCCGCCGACCCGGTGACGCAGGACTGGTGGGCCGTGTGCAAGCCCATGCAGGTGCCCATCGCCAACGCAAAAGAGGGTGAATGGTGGGCCGACCTGGAGGAGGTCTTCCATTGCGACTAAGTTCACGGGAGCGCGTGCTGACCGCCTTTGCCCATCAGGAGCCGGACCGGGTGCCTGTATGGTGCGGCGCATCGGCCGAGTTTTGGGCCAAGGCCAAGGCCGAACTCGGTCTGGCCGACGAGCCGCTGCGCCAGTTCTTCGGCGACGATTTCCGCCGGGTCCACGCGGGCTATTGCGGACCCGATTTCCCGCTGCAGCATCCGGAGTCGGTCTACCGCACCGTCTTCGGCGTGGAACGCGAGGGCTTCGGCTACGGCCAGCCCATCACCCATCCGCTGGCGGGGGCCACGCTGGACCAGATCCACGCCTATCCGTGGCCGAGCGCCGACTGGGTGGACGCGGGCAAGGTCCGCGATACCGCGCTCTTATGGAAGGGCGAGTATGCCGTCCTCGGCGGCGACTGGTCGCCCTTCTGGCATGACGCCATCGATCTGTTCGGCATGGAGGAGTTGATGCTCCGCATGTACGAGGAGCCCGAAGCCGTCGAAGCGCTCTTCACCCATCTGGTCGACTACTACGCCGCGTCGAGCGAGCGCGTGTTTCAGGCCGCCAAGGGGGCCATCGACCTCTTTTTCATCGGCAACGATTTCGGCAGCCAGACCGGCCCGCTGCTCGGCGCGGAACTCTTTGCGCAGTTCCTCCAGCCGCATCTGACCCGGCTGGCCAGGCTCGGCCACGATTACGGGCTCGGTGTCATGATGCATTGCTGCGGCGGCGTGCGCGAACTCATTCCGCTGTTCATCGAAGCCGGCATCGACGCCATCCACGCCGTGCAGCCCTCCTGCCGCGGCATGGAGCCCGCCG
The DNA here is from genome assembly GCA_903822375.1 of Candidatus Hydrogenedentota bacterium. Classification (GTDB taxonomy): domain Bacteria; phylum Hydrogenedentota; class Hydrogenedentia; order Hydrogenedentales; family CAITNO01; genus CAITNO01. Next base: position 9,339 of record CAIJOU010000057.1, on the reverse strand, counting down.
GACTCAAGAAAGACTTCGGCGACCGCATCGTGTTCAACGGCGCCATCGACTCGCACCACGTGCTCATCGACGGCACGCCCGAGTCGGTGCGCCAGTCCACCCGCGAGGTGCTGGAGATCATGAAACCCGGCGGCGGCTACATCTGCGGCGCCAGCCACGACACAATCCTCGAAGAGACGCCCGTGCAGAATGTGGTGGCCATGTTCGACGCCGTCCGCGAATTTGGAAATTACTGAAAGAGTTGTTCAATCTGGAAAACAAGAACTCAGGAAAGGCAAACGGATTCGTCGACCACGATGATTCTTATGTTCTATTTCCTGCTTTCCTGTTTTCCAGATTCACAAGACAAGGTCAATGGGAATGGCAAGAGAAGGAGGGGTGGGATGGCTGAGTTAACGGACAGGGATATTACGGAACGCATTATTGCATCGGCGATTGCGGTTCACAAAGCCTTGGGGCCGGGTTTCTTGGAGTCCGTCTACGAGGAGGCTCTGTGTGTGGAGTTGCGGCTGCGGGGCATCGTTTTTGAACGGCAGAAGACCGTCCCGCTCGTCTATCGCGGTTGTCCTGTTGGCGAGCATCGGCTTGACCTGCTCGTGGACAACAGGGTTGTGGTGAAACTCAAGGCCGCGCGGGCGCTGGATGATGTCTTCTTCGCCCAGGTGCGTTCCTATATGAAGGCCCTTGACACCGAGAGCGGGTTGCTCCTGAACTTCGCCGCCATGCCGCTGACCATAAAGCGGGTGGCGCGCGAATGGCATCATGCAGAGTAGAAGAGGAATTAAATCTGGAAGACAGGAAAGCAGGAAGAGAAAGGCCAGAAACTGCCGCCTTGTTCTTCCGTTCTCTTCCGGATTTCCTGCTTTCCAGATTCCCAACATTGGAGAGTGTTCCATGCTTCACGACCCCAGCCATTACACGCCGCCGCCCATCGCGGAGCCCATCCACCTGTCCCAGCGGGACACCGACATCCTGCGCGCGCTGGCCTCCGAGTTGGCCGTCATCGCCGCGTTGCCGGTGCACAAAGAGAAGGCCGCGCTCTGGACGCGGCTCAATGACCTCGACAGCGTCCGGCCCATGGTCTGGATCAATGAGATCTGCTGGAACGAGATGAATGTCGACGACGAGTTGACGCTGCGCACGGAGCATCCCTGGGCGCAGGATCAGGAGCGCGAACTGCGCCGGACCCTCTACCAGTGGCGGCATCTGCCCGGCGACATGGTGGTCGATGATTTCCTGAGCTGCCCGCTGGCCATACACAGCACCGACTTCGGCATCGTCGAGGATGTGGACGTCGTCAAGACGGACGAGACGAACGATATCGTGTCGCGCCACTTCAACATCCAGCTCAAAGAGCCAGAGGATATCGAGAAGATCAAGATGCCGCTGGTGACGCACAACGAGGCGGCCACGGAAATCCGCTACCAGGCCATGTGCGACGTCTACCGCGGCATCATGCCGGTGAAGAAGGCGGGGCAGACGCACATCTGGTTCACGCCCTGGGACTACCTTATCCGCTGGTGGGGCGTGCAGGAGGCCATGGAGGACCTCATCCTGCGGCCCGACATGGTCCACGCCGCCGTGGACCGCATGGTGGACGCATGGATGGTGGAACTGGACCAGTTCGTGGCGCAGAACCTGCTCTCGCTGGACAACAACAACACCCGCATCGGCTCGGGCGGCTACGGGTACACCAGCCAACTGCCCGGCGCCGACCACGACCCCGGCCATGTGAAGCCGCACAACATGTGGGGCTGCTCCAACGCGCAGGCCTTCTCCGAGGTCTCCCCCGAGATGCACTGGGAATTTGCCATTGCACATGACATGCGCTGGCTGCAACGCTGGGGCATGACCTACTACGGTTGCTGCGAGCCGCTTGATGGCAAGTTGGAGGTCCTGCGGCGCATCCCCAACCTGCGCAAGATCTCCGTAAGCCCCTGGTGCAAGCCGGAGCGCACCATCGCCGGCATCGGCCGCGACTACGTCATCAGCCACAAGCCGAGTCCGGCCATCCTCGCCGAGTCGTCCTGGGACCCCGACCAGGCCCGCAGGAACATCCGTGCGTTCATGGCCAAGACGGAGGGTAACTGCCACGTCGAGCTGATCATGAAGGACATCTCAACGGTCCGCTATGATCCCACGCGCCTCTGGTCCTGGGCCGCCATCGCCATGGAAGAGGCGGAACGGATGGGGGGACGCTGACATGCGCGCCGTCACGCCGCGTCGTATCGCGCTCCTGCTGCTGGCGCTTGTCCTGGCGGGCTGTGCCGGACCTGCCCCGGTCAAGGTGCCCGTCGTGCAGGGTCCCGAGTTTACCTTCTTCGTCGCCGCCGACGCCCATTACGGCCAGTCCATGTGGGACAACAACGAGGCCTCCAACAAGGCCAACATCGATGCAATGAACGCGCTGCCCGGCTCCGCCTACCCGGCCGAAGCGGGACCCGGCGCCGTGGCTGCGCCCGTGGGTGTGCTGGTGGCCGGCGATCTCACCGACACCGGCGAGTATCTCAACTGGAACGGGTACTGGCTGCTGCACCGCCATGATGGATTCCGTTGCGACTTTGGAATTGGCGGTGAGGGCCGCATCAAGTATCCCGTCTTCGAGTCCTACGGCAACCATGACATCACCAACAATCGCACCGTGGTGATCAACGGAATCAAGGAGCGCAACCGCCGCCGCGAGGGACTCCGCCTTTCGCCAGAAGGGCTGCACAGTTCATGGGATTGGGGCAGCGTTCATTTCGTCAATCTGAACCTCTACCCCGGCGGTCCCGGCACCGCGAACAACAGCCTCGCTTTCCTGAAGGACGACCTGGCACAGAAAGTTGTCGGCAGCCACCGCCCCGTCATCCTCTTCCACCATTACGGGTTCGATTCGTTCAGTTGCGAGGAGCGGTGGTGGACCGACGCGGAGCGCGAGGCCTACTACGAGACGGTCAAGGACTACAACGTCATCGCCATCTTCAACGGCCACCTGCATGCCCAGGATCATCTCCAGTGGCACGGTATGGACGCGTTTATCGCCGGCAAGGCCGCGGACGGCAACTTCCTCGTCGTCCGCATCACGGCCGACAGTCTCACCGTCGCATGCCGCACGCAGCAGGGATGGGGACAGTGCTGGAAGAAGGCCATCGTCCAGACGCCCTGACTCGACATCGCCCGCTTCCTGTTATGCGATCACACGCCGGCTTTGGCGACGCACTCGACCATTTTGCGCAGTCCTGTGACGGCCACCTCGTAGGGATCCTGCGCCCAGTATTCGCGCTTGAAGATTTCGAGCGAGAGCGTGCGCTTGTAACCGATGGCTTTCAGATCGCGAAGCGCCTGTCCCAGCGGCAGGATGCCGTCGCCCGGATACACGCGGTGCTCGTCGCCCTGCTGCTCCCGCGGCACCTCGTCCTTCACGTCGTTCCAGTGGAAGTTCGCGATGAAATCGCCCTGGATGTGCTTGAGTCCGTTGAAGCCCGAACCGCCGCGGAACATGTGGAAGGTGTCCGCGATGAGGCAGGCCTCGCGGTCGTCGGTGTCCATCGCCACGCCCGAGGCCTGGCCGAGGCGGTTCACGCTCTTCATGAAGCCCACAAACTCGAAGGCGACTTTGAGGTTGTAGTCCTCGCGGCCGATGCGCATCAGTTCTTTGTAGCGCGCCGATGCGGTCTTGAGATCGAAGTCGGGCCGATCGGGCGCGGGAATGGCGGCCACGAAATGCGAGCCCACTTCGGCGCAGCGGCGCATGCGCTCGCGCGTCGCCTCGAGCGACTTCTGGAACTCCGCCTCATCCATGGGCATGCATTCCCACAACCCGATGATGTTGGGGACGAACATGCCGCGGTCGACAATCTCCCTGCCGAGATCCTTGAGGCTGCCCCCGCTTTTCTCGTGCTCTTCCAGGTCGTTGATCCAAAGCTCAATTGCGTCCCAACCGGCCTTTGCGGTTGCGTCGATCTTGGTCTTCACATTCGCGGGGCGGATGGTGCTTGCGTTCATGCACATCGCCCAGGGGCTCACGCCCTTCTGAAAGCGCGGCGCGGGCTCCTGCGCGACGGCGGGGGGTGCGGCAAGGGTGAGTCCGGCGGCGCCTGCGGTGCCGGTGAGAAAAGCGCGGCGGGTAAGATCGGTCTTCATGAAGCGGTAAAACCTCCGGTGTGGTTGCGGCGCGCAGTATGCGCGTCCGGGGCACATTGTACCCGTGTCCGGCGCCGTCCTCAAACACCGGAACAAACAGTTAGCCCGTGCCTCACCGGGGCGTGTCCGCCGCAAAGGCGGCCCGCCAAAGTTCAGGCACGGGCTTCAATTGTTGAAGCGCAAGTCGTCCGACGCCGCCGCACGGGCAAACCCGCGCGGCGGGCGTCGCAGACGGTTACTACTTCTTCGCGGCGGCTTTCTTCGCGACGGCCTTCTTCGCAACCGGCTTCTTCGCGGCAACCGGCTTCTTCGCGGCGGCCGGCTTCTTCGCGACGACGGCCTTCTTCACGACGGCCTTCTTGGCGGCCGGCTTCTTCGCGACGGCCTTCTTGGCGGCCGGCTTCTTCGCAGCGGCCTTCTTCACGGGTGCATCTGCCATTTGTGTCTCCTCCTGTTTGCTGACCTCACTTCCGCATTTCACGGCGATTGCGCCGGGCCACGCGCCCGGTCGCCCGCCCGCCGCCACACACGAGTGTGAACGGCGCACTCCCACAGGCTTGCTCAAGCCCGCAAAAGGCAGGGGGAAGGGTTCGGATCCCTGTCGCTTCTCTCGCGCGCATCGCGCGTTTTTTCTTTCGCGCGCACCACCCGTCTGAGACTTCAACGAGTGTTTCATCCCGTTGATCCGAACGCAGCGATTCAACTTTTTGCACAATTTGTGTAACAAACAAAGAAAAAAAATGCAAGCATTTTTTCACGCGCGAAAAAAACATTTTTCGCGGACCGTGATCGCGGCGCGATTGCGGCGCGCGTTGCGGCGCCTTCGGCGCGCGCGTCGTCGTCGATCACGCAGCGTCGTTGCGCGCGCGCTTTCTTCGTTCGCGTTCAACTGTCGTTTCTTCGATCATGCACGAAAACACGCATGAACAGGGCATGAAACGCATGCAGGGCATCATTGTCCGTCAAGCTGCGACGCGCGGTATCCGGGCCTGTGGTCCATGATCTTCTTCCATCGTTTTCCCGTCGGCGTGCCCGCGTTGTCGCGTATGATCACCGTTCCTCCGCGCGACTGATCATCGACGCGAACCCTGCCCGTAACAAGGTTTTCACTCACGATCGCACGCTCCACTTCTGCACCGATGCGCAACTGTTTGCGGTTTTCCATGAACTCGCAGCCGCGCACGACCACCGATCCGCCGAGCGCATCGATCGACGGCTGGCTCTTGTCATCGGCCTTTTCGAAGCCTTTCGGTGCGTGTCCCCACTGCATGAAGCTGCAGTCGCTGAAGCCCACGGTGCCCACGCCGTCGACCACCGCGTTGCGCCGCGCGGGCCCCCAGAATGCGCAGTTCACAAAACGAATCGTGCCCGTGTGCGTCTTCTTCACGCGGATCATTGTCGGGTCGGGGCCGTGGAATGAAACGAATTCACCGTTGGTGATCAGCACGCCCATCGGCGCCGTGTCCTCGACGAGCATCGATGTGCGGCAGTCGTCCGCGCCGATGCCGAGGAAGTTTCCGTTGCACGTTCCCTCTTTTGTTTTTATGAACTTGTAGCCCACGTCGTAGCCGAAGCAGAACGTGTTGATCACGTAGTGCCAGTCCGTGCGGCCGAACACAAAGCCCGTGCCGTGCTCGAACTGCCAGTCGTACACGGGCGTGCCCATCGTCCACCAGGGGTTCCAGTGAACGTTTTCTATGCGGCCGATGTCGTAGATCTCGTTCACGTAGAGGCCTATGTGAATCGGCTGGCCGTGGATGTTGCGTATGAGCGCGCGCTGGTTCTTGCACGCGTCGATCCCGTTGAAGGGGTTGAGCAGCTCCACGTCGACGATTGCGGGATTGTTTCCGCGCATCGCCACCGCGTACGGATAGGGCGTCGGTTCGGCCGCGTCGGGCTTCTGTTCGGGGTAGTGCACGCTGAAGCCCTGCAGCGTCGCGTTGTCCTGCAGCGTGATGAAGGGCGCGCCCTCCTCCGAGCCCGCGCCGCAGCGCGGCTCGAGCACGCTTCCGTACACCGGCTTCGGCGCGCCCGCGTCGCGCATGCCCGTGTGCGACGGCGAATAGGTGAAGGTGCCGCGCAGCGTCACGTTCGGCGGCACCGTGATCGCGCTGTCAAAACGGTACCGCCCCGAGGGCGCCTCGACAATGCCGCCGTTCGCGGCGGCCGCCGCGTCCAGCGCGCGCTGGAACGCCGCCGTGCAGTCCGTGGTGCCGTCGGACACAACGCCGTAGTCCGCCACGCTGCGCACCATCGGGTTGCCCGTCACGGGCGCCGCGGACGCGGGATCGGCATGCAGTGCGAGGAGAATCACAAGAGCGGCGAGAGTCATGCGGGGTGTCCTTCAACCGAAATCCGTTTCGGCGGTGTTGTGTCCTGTTCCGGACGTCCAAATGTGATCAGTGGAGTTCCGTGTCTGTCTGCTGCGCGGTCCTGCGCACGCCGATCACGCGGCCCGACTGCAGCACGGCCGGGCGGCGCACAAACACCGTCTCCAGTCCGGGCAACCGGTCCACCGACTCGTGGCGCCGGCTGTACGCGCTGATCAGATGCAGCGTGAGGAGCAGGCGCGCCGTCCGGTACTGCCGTGAATCGGCGTGATAGATGCCGATGCCGTGCGCGCAGGCGTGGGCAAGCCGGTCGGTGCAGGCCGCGGGGCGCCGCGAATCGATCTCGGACCATTCAAAGAGGTCCAGTTCCACCGTCTTCGGCGCCGCGCTGCGCGCGTGGTGGTCGAAGTCCAGGTTCAGCCGGTCGTACAGGCCGACGACCCGGTCGAACCAGTGGAATATCGCGCGGTAACCCTCCTCCGCGAGATCGATTTCAATGCGCGCCTCGTCAATGGTTTCCAGCGTCTGCGCGGCCAGATACCGGTCTCGCTCCTCGTTCTCCTCCGGCACCATGCGCACGCGCATCTTCTCCATCGGATCGCCGTGGTTGAAACTTTCCAGAATGGTCGGAATGGTGAACTTGCCCTGCGCAAGCAGCGCGGCCTCGCGCAGCCACGGACCGGCGACATCGTCGCGGCTGAGCATGGCGTCCAATTCGGGCACGGGCGCGAACAGGTCTATGCGCCAGTCCAGCCACATGTCGTGGAACAGGCGCACCAGCCGCGCGCCGCATCCCGAATCGCGGCCGGGCGTGTTCTCCGCGAGCACGATCAGGTCTTCAAAGCGTTTCTGCAGGCGCCAGCGCGTGCGCCGCAGGATGTCGTGTTCGGCGAGAAAGCGCACGATGTACAGCCGGTCCAGCGCCAGGGCCGCCGTCTCGTCCGTCACGCGGCCGCGCAGCACGAAGGTGTCCGTCCAGCGCTGCGACCATTCGCGGAGGTGCCGCGCCACGGCGCTGCGCGGCTGGCGCCGCAACTCGTCCAGCGCGCCCTTGTCCATGTTCTCGCGCCGCAGTGCGGGCGCGATCTCCGTGTCGAAGGCGCGGGGGTCATCGGTGCCCGCCAGCAATTCGTCGGTGCGCGCGTCGTACAGGTAGGTGCGGTGCAGATCGCTCACGAGCACGTAGTGAATGCCCGGCGCCTGCGTCTCCCGGCAGAGCGTGCGCGTGGTCCAGCAAAAGTCCAAGCCCCGCTCCATCACCGTTGAGGGCGGCTCCAGCGTGCCCGGCGGCAGAAAATAGGCGGCCACCGTGGTCTGGTTCCCGGCGCGCAGCAGCCAGGGAACCGCGCCCAGCATCTCCGCGCCCGCCTGCGGGCTGAACGGAATGGGCTGTTCCCATCCGAGCAGTTCCAGCAGCCGACGGATGAAGGTCTGCTGCTCCAGGCGGGTCGCGTCGGCCAGTTTGTCCCACCAGGACTCGCACAACCTGACGATGTCCGTGCTCGTGTTTTTCATGGCACCCCGGGTTCCTTTCTCACGTCGTGGCCCGCCGCCTCGATATGACGCCAAAGCACGTCATCGCGGCGGCCAAGCAGGTCACTCCCCTCCCGCAGATAGCTTTCCACAGGACCGCCGCCCCCTTCGGCCAACGCCTGCAGAAATGACTCCGAACTCATCACGTCCAGCACGATACCCGGCGACTCCAGTGCGAGCCGCCGGCCGCCGCGGCACACCACCAGCGCGCGATCGCGCAGTCCCGAAAGAATGCACAGCCGCACGGCGGGGTCGAGCGCCGCCGCGCCGCGCAGGCGCAGCGACGACGGGGCCGTCTTCATCACGAGCGCCCGCAGTTCGGGGAACAGCGGGTGCTCCATGTTTACCTGGTAATACGCGCGGTTGCCCTCCACGCGCTTGAAGAGAAGACCCACGCGCGTGAGCCGGTCCACCTCGCGCTGCACCGCCCGCAAAGGCAGGCCCGTGGCGGCCTCCAACTGTCGTTGATAGTAGGAGGGATGGGGGTCGATCAAGAGCGCCCGCAATGCGGCGGCCCGTGCTGACGACGCAAAGAGCAATGACAGGTAACTGAATTGCTCTTTATCACTACGATGTGTCGTCATATTTTCTGACATTGCGACAGAATATGCCCCATAAATCAACAAAGAACTGACCGTTAGAAGAGATACAAACGTCTGTATGCGCATAAGTATAGGCATACTCGCCCAAAAAAAGCAATAGAAATTTGTATATTTACTACATACTGTAGTCGTTAGACACATCAAAATGGTGTTTGATTGTCGCCATCTGGGTCACGGGGACAACAGCCTAGGCATCAAGTTTCCAGGAACAGCAGACTTCCGTGCTGCAAGGTTCCCAGTGCGGCCCGCGGGACGGCAGGGTTGCCCGGTCGATGCGCGGCGTTCTACAATGCGCTTTCCTACGACCTTGGAGCCGTTTTCCCGTATGGACCTTCTTACCCTGATAGGTGTTGCCGTCGGCCTGTCCATGGACGCGCTCGCGGTGGCCATCGGCACGAGTGTGAGCCTGCGCGGCGTGACGTCGCGGCAGGTGTTTCGCCTGTCCTTTCATTTTGGACTGTTTCAGGCGCTCATGCCGATTCTGGGCTGGACGCTGGGCAGCCTGGCCGCGGGGTACATCCGCGACTACGACCACTGGGTCGCCTTTGCGCTGCTGATGTTTGTGGGGGTCAAGGCGATTTACGAGGCGCTTTCCGGCGGGGACGAAGACGGTGCCGAACGCCGTGACCCGACGCGGGGCTGGAATCTGATGCTGCTGTCCGTGGCCACCAGCATCGACGCGCTCGCCGTGGGGCTGACCTTCGCCATGCTGGGGACGGTTGTGTGGTATCCCGCCATTGTCATCGGTT
>CAIJOU010000056.1 GCA_903822375.1 Candidatus Hydrogenedentota bacterium | reverse complement strand
GGCAGGCGGGACGCCTGCGATAAAGGCGCGGAGCCTGGCCCCCCGCCTTCGCGGGGGTGACGGAGAGGCGGGACGATGGGGGTACGGAACCGTGAAATCGGGTCCGGGAATTGGGGATCTCAGATCTCAGATCTCAGATCTCAGATTTGAGATCTGAGAATAGAGAAGGGGGGACCGGCGCGGAGAATTTTTCCAAGGTTGAGGTTTTTCAGGGCAAAACGTTTTTGCGGGGCGTGTGTTTTTCCGGGACGGGGGGATGCCTGTATGATAGGCGCTTTGATTCCCCCTTTTTCGCAAATAGAGGTGTTTCTGATGGCAGTACGTTTGATTCTTTCTGATATAGACGGGTGCATCACGCCCGAGGAATCGGCCGCTTGGGACTGGGAACACTTTTCCCAGTTCGTGCAGTTGGTGCGCGACGCATCGGCGGGGCGCTCGACGCTGGCGCCGATGACGCTGTGCACGGGACGTCCGCAACCCTATGTGGAGGCGCTGATGAAGGTGCTGGACATCCGCTTTGCGTCGATCTGCGAAAGCGGGGCTATTCTGTATTCGCTGCATGACAACTGTTCGCGGCTGGCGCCGGAAATCACGCCGGAGCGGGTGCGCGGGCTTCAGGCGCTGCGCGACCACATCGTCACGGAAATCTTCCCCGACTTTCCGGGGCTGGTGTATCAGTTCGGCAAGGAGGCGCAGATGTCGCTCTACTGTGCGCGGCCGGAATGCTTTCCCGAGGTGGAACGGCGCGTGGCGGCCTTCGTGGCGACCCTGTCCGGCCTGGATGTTATTATCACGCCGTCGCACTATTACCTGAACATCGACCTGCCGGGCGTCACGAAGGGCGGGGCCATCCGCAAACTGCTGGGCGACCTCGGCATATCGCGGGAGCAGGCGGCGGGCATGGGCGACACGCTGGGCGACCTGTCCATTCGCGAGGAGGTGGGCTTTTTCGCCTGCCCGTCCAACGCAGTGGACGCGCTCAAGCGGGTGGCGGATTATGTTTCGCCCCATCCCAACATTGCGGGTATGCTGGACATTCTTGAACGGCCCGAACTGCACCGGTTTTGAAACTGGGAGAACATCATGAACCTACTGCTTGTGCTAATGGCCGGTTTGGCTGCAACACCGCTGACGCTGGAAGTGGTTCAGCCGGACGGAACGGTAATCATCGGCCAAGACCATCCGGATGCCCAAGGCATCAAATACGGGTTCGAGGGCGGCTGCGCGCTCAGGGCCAACGGCGAATACCACATCCTGACGGCCGAAATGTGGGGAGACCCCTACTGGGTGGCCATGCGGTTGGGGCATTGGAAAAGCAGGGACCTGAAAAGCTGGAAACGGCACGCCACCTTGTTTGAATCGACAGGCAAAGGCCACGAATCGGACAACAAGTACTCGATTTGGTCGCCCATGGCCGTGTTCAATCCCAAAGAGGACCGATGGAACCTGTTCTATGTGTGCTACGAGGGCGCGCAGGCGCCGGGTGAAGGCACGCACATGCGCGGCAAGATCTTCCGGGCCGTGTCCAAGACGCCGGGCGAGGCGGGTATCGACGGACCCTGGGAGGACGCAAACATCCTCATGCGGCCCGACGCAGACAGCATGGCATGGGAGGGCCAGCAGTCGGTGGACTCGTTCTACCCGTACCGGGCCGGGAACCGGTGGTACTCCCACTACGGCGGCCACAACTACAACCCCATAGGTCCGTGGCTGGTGGGGATGGCCGCGGCGCCGGAGTTGGCCGGACCCTGGAAGCGCATTCCCGAACTGAGTCCCTGCACTTTTGAGCCGCAGTTCATCGAGAATCCCATCGTGTCAAAAATAGGCGACCAATGGGTCGCCGTGTACGATTCGACCACGGTCGAGCCGGGAAACAAGTACGTCCTCAATGCGCGCGAAATCGGGTATGCCTGTTCTGCCGACGGCGTTCACTGGCCGACTGGCCGGCGGCTTGCCATTCACAGCGACTCGGAGAAGAACTGGTCGAGTGACATCCGCACGCCTTTGGGGCTGGTCCCGACGGACGATGGGACCTATGCCATGCCCTATACCGGTTCCAAGAAGGGGGTTCAGTACGCCAATGTCGGGCTGGTGTTTGTGCGGGTTGCGGCACAGGCCAAATAGAGCCCCCGAGAGACTCGCGATTACGAGAATTTTACGGACCACTCCTGCGTTAATCTGGTGTATGCTAAAGGTTAAAGCTGGCGAGTGGGCGAGAGTCCGTGCAAACCATACGTTTCGCGCCCGCAGTCATAGATACATGTTTATGGGCAGTTTCTTGGGGTCCATCAACCTTCAAGTCAACGGGGAGTAGTGCAATGAACACAAGGCGCCTGATCCTTCCAACCGTGGTCTTCTTTCTTGTTGTGACGTTTGGCGGCGTGCATTTGGGTTGCACCCCGCCACCGCCTCCCCCGCCAATAGCCGGCCCGCCTCCGGCACAAGCGCCGGCGGCCAAGGAGACTGCTCCCGTGGAGCCTCCGGCGACACTCCCCGCGATAGGGGAAAGCGCGAAGGCGGAGGCGCCGCCCGCGGCCCAGAAGAACGAGAATTTGGAGGTCATCGCCACTTACCCGCTGCCGGAGGTGAGCATTGACCACCTGGCCATTCTGTATCTGAGCGAAGCGGCGGTTTGCCCGCAGGACAAGGACGGCAATGAGAAGCCGCCTGTCTTGGTGGAGCCGAAAGAGGTGCGATTCAGTTACAAGGTGAAGGACAACCATATCTCCCTTTACCTGCTTGATGAGACCAAGGACCTGCCCTTCAGTTTCATCCGAATAACCCCCGACCCGGGGCTCAAGTCCGCTTCGGGAAAGCCGATCAATCCGGCAACGGCAGCGATCCTGGTGCCCACGGGCAAAGAGGGCATGCTGTCTGTAGGTTCCTGCGCGCTGGCGGACAACAAGCTTGCGGCGCATTTGACCGCTCCCTTCCCCGCATCGCTGCTGGAGAAGTACTACACGCGGAGCGTGAACGACGGCAAGGGCACGCCGCTCACGGCGGAATTGAAACCCGAGAGTCCTGATTCAGCGAATTTCACCCTGGACGTGACCGGCGGCCCCGCCGGATTTCCGGCAACGCTGATCTTCACACGCACGTCCGAAACGGCGGGCCCGCTGGACCCATGGATCGCCCCGGCGCTGAAGCTGGCGCTGCCGCAGGGCAAGCCCATAACCCTGCTCCACGCCATTTGGACCAAGTCCACCGAGGAGACGCGGGACACGCTCGTTGTGACACTGTCGGACAGCGTCAAGAGGGCGGATTTTACCAGGCAGTTAAAGGTCGCGCGCGCGGACAACAAGAATTCTGTCAGGTTCACGGTGCCCAACGAAACGAACGACGCCGAGCAGAACGCGACTTTTTCCGTCTCGCTGGATTCGGCGGCGGTGGGCGACGCGAAGAAGCTGGCGGTGGAAGTTTCGCCGCCATTCTTCGTGAAGGAGAGCTACCTGCTGGAGGCGCTGCGCCAGACCGTCGAACCGACGACCGGCGAACAGGAGGCCGCCCCGGACGGCAAGGAAGCCGAGGACAAGACTCTCCACACCGACTGGCAGTACTGGGAGCAGGCGGGGCTTGAGGGGCTCCGCTACCAAATGAACTTCAACGCGCCGGTCGACCCCGAGGCGCTGCGCAAGGTATTGACGGTCAGTCCGGAAGTGGCCAACCTTTCCGTCAAGACCAGGGAGGGTGCCATATCGCTCTCCGGCGAATGGAAGACGGGCCAGCAATACCAGATCAGCCTCGGCGACACGCTTAAGAGCCTCGACGGCAGTCTGGCCATCCAGGGCGGATTTGCGCTCCACACGGAACCGGCGCCCAAGGTGGTGGCCGTCGGGCTCAACCTGCCCGCAAACCACTTCTACATTGCTCGCAAGGACCTCGGACCGCTGCCGCTGGCGGCGCGCAACATCACCCAGGCGAGCAT
>CAIJOU010000055.1 GCA_903822375.1 Candidatus Hydrogenedentota bacterium | reverse complement strand
CGCTGGCCGATCTGGCCCGCCTGTTTCCGGACTTGGCGCCAAAGAAGTCGGAGGACTAGATCCCATGCCGGTACCGAAAAGAAGAACCGGGAGTGCGAAGCAGGGCATGCGCCGCTCCCACCATGCGTTGACCGCAGCCAATGTTACCGAATGCCCCGATTCCGGTGATGCGAAACTGCCCCATCGCGTTTGCCTCAAAAGCGGTTTCTACAAGGGACGCCTGGTAATCAAGCCGAAGAACGGCTGATCACCGCATCCTGGAACAGACTATGAGAATCGCCGTTGACGCCATGGGTTCGGACAATTCGCCCAGTGTCGAAGTGGAGGGCGCTGTCCAAGCCAGCCTCAACAGCGACATTCATGTCATTCTGGTCGGCGATGAGGCGTTGTTGACCAAGAAGCTGTCGGGCTATCCCCGGCGCGGGCAGATCAGCATCCGGCCCGCCACCCAGAGCATTGGCATGCACGAACAGCCTGTCATGGCGGTGCGCAACAAGAAGAACTCCTCGATGCTCGTCGCCATGCGCCTGGTCAAGGAGGGCGAGGCGTCGGCCGTGGTCAGTGCGGGCAACACCGGCGCGGTCATGGTGGCTGCGCGCACCGTGCTTGGCCCCATCAGGGGCGTGGCGCGCTCCGCGATCAGCCAGACCCTGCCCACCATGCGCGGCCGCGTTGTCATGCTCGACCTTGGCGCCAATGTGGACTGCACCACAAGGCAGCTTTGCGAATTTGCCGAAATGGGCATTGCCTATTCCCGCTACGCGTGGGGTGTTGAAAATCCGCGGGTCGGCCTGCTCAACATCGGCGAAGAGGGACAGAAGGGCGGTGCCGTGGCCCGTGAGGTGCACCAGAACCTCAGCAGCGCAAAGCACATGAATTTCGTCGGCAACATCGAGCCCAAGGCCGTTTATGAGGGCAAGGCCGACGTGGTGGTCTGCGACGGGTTTATCGGGAACCTCTTCCTCAAAACCAGCGAGGCCGTCGCCAGTTTCATGGGCAAGATGCTGCGTGAGCAGTTTGAAAGCTCTTCCATGAGCAAGCTGGGCGCCGTGCTGGCCAGCAAAGCGCTGCGCGAAATCAAGCAGCGGGTCGATCCGAACGAGTATCACGGCGCCCCCCTGCTCGGCATCAACGGAACGGTGATTATCCTGCACGGCGCGTCCACCGCGCGCGGCGTGGAGAACGCCATCTATGGGGCCAGGATTGCCGTTGAAAACCACCTCAATGACCGCATACGCGAGAACATCAACCGGTTGCGGCAGCATGACACCGGCGTGGTCCCAACCGAGGGCGGCGAAGGCACCTGACGCCCGCGCCTCTTTCGCGCCAAGGAATACTGCGGTACTGGCGCTCTCGCCCGTCATACGTTGGTGTTGATTGCAGCCTGACAGCCGGGACGGTTGCACCCGCTGCCGGCAGGCAGTACCCATTCGTGGAAAGGAGGCCCCATTCATGCGCTTTGAAAGCAAGGTGGTGCTGATTACCGGAGGAACGCGCGGAATAGGACGTGCCTGCGCGGAACGCTTTGCACGCGAGGGTGCCCGGGTGGTTCTGTGCGGCCGTGATGCGGCTGTGGCGGCCCGAGTGGCCCGGGAAATCGGCGCGAACACGGAGGGCCTTGCCTGCGATGTCACGGACGCTTCGGCCGTCGAAGCGCTCGTTGCCGCCGTGGAGGCGAAATACGGCGCCATTGATGTCCTCGTGAACAATGCGGGTGTCGAAAAGAACGGCCTGCTGGTGCGCATGAAGGATGCTGACTGGGACGCCGTCATGCGCACCAACATGAACGGCACTTTCCACTTCTGCCGCGCGGCGGCACGCGGCATGCTCCGGAAACGCTCGGGGCGCATTGTCAATGTCAGCTCCGTGCTGGGGCTGCGCGGCCAAGGCGGACAAACCCACTACTGTGCATCCAAAGCGGCGATCATCGGCTTTTCAAAGGCCTACGCGAAAGAGGTGGCAAGCCGAAACATTACCGTCAACGTGGTGGCACCGGGCTACACGGTCACGGAGATGACCGCCCCCATCCCCGATAACCTGCGCGAGGAACTGCTCAAGGCCATTCCGCTCCACCGCGGTGCCCAGCCTGAAGAGATCGCCTCCGCCGTGGCCTTTCTCGCCTCGGACGACGCCGCCTACATCACCGGCGCCGTGCTCTGCGTGGACGGCGGCTTCGCCATGTAGGACGGCCGGGCCCGGCTGTCATCTTACTTCCCACTCAGTCCTTCGCCCTTCATCTTTCCCTATTCTCCCAATCCCTTTCGTATTGCGGCCACCGCCGTTTGCAGCACCTTGATGCGCGAATGGCATTTGTCATTGGCCTCAACGATGGTCCAGGGGGCGTGGGTCGTCGAAGTCTGCTCGATCATCGCCGCAACGGCAATCTGGTAATCATCCCACTTCTCCCGGTTGCGCCAGTCGTCATCGGTAATCTTCCAGCGCTTTTCCGGCGTGTTTTGCCGGTCGTTGAAGCGGCGCAGTTCCTCCTCTTTTGAAATCTGCAGCCAGAACTTAATTACCACCATGCCGTGGGCGACAAGGTCGGCCTCAAACTCATTGATCTCCCGGTAGGCTCGCATCCATTCTTCGGGCCGCGCAAAACTCTCGACGCGCTCCACCAAAACGCGCCCGTACCAGGTCCGGTCAAACACCGTGAAATGCCCTGCCTTGGGCAGCGCCCGCCAGAAGCGCCACAGATGCTGATGCTGCTTCTCAACGCCGTCCGGGGCGGCAATGGGAACCACCTCATAACCGCGCGGGTCCAGTTCGCGCGTCAGCCGGCGTATTGCCCCCCCTTTTCCCGCCGCGTCGGAACCCTCAAAGGCAAGCACCACCGGCATGCGCTGGCGGTAGCACAGATACTGGAGCCGGCGCAGTTCTTCCTGCAGCTTCGGCAGCTTCTTGTCATACTCCTCGCGGGGTATGGACAGGTCCAGGTTGATGTGATCGAGCGGACCGCTGCGGCGCGGCGCGAGCGCGGGGGGCGTTGCCGGAGGGGGCGCGGGCCGGTTCAACGCCGTGTCAAAGGCCGCGGCCAGCGTTTCCGCCACTCTCAGATTGCGCAGGCGGTCGTCCGTGCCCGAGATTAGCGTCCACGGCGCATAGGGCGTCGACGTTTCCCGAATCATGTCCTCCGCCAGGGCCAGGTACTTTTTGTACTGCTTGTTCCGTTTCTTTTCGGCAGAACCCACCTTCCAGGAAAATGCCGGGTCCTCCTGCAGCTTCTTGAAACGCTTCGACTGGGTGTCTGCGTCGATATGAATAAAGAATTTGACGATGACCATGCCGTCATCGGCCAACTGACGCTCAAAGACGCGAATCTGCTCGTAGGCCACGGCCAGGTTGTCCCTGCGTTTTTCCTCCAGCGGGTCGTTCCACACCTCACGGTACCAACTGTGGTTAAAGACCGATATGGCCCCCTTCGGGGGAAGAAGGCTCCAGAAACGCCACATTGGCGGATACATGCGTTCGAGCGCGGTGGAAGGCGTGGCGTTGTGCACCCTGAACCCGCGCGGGTCGAGCGGCTGCACCAACCGGCCTATGGTAGATCCCTTGCCTGCCGCATCCCATCCCTCAAAAACGACCAGAACCGGCACCCCCGCCACCCGCAGATTGCGCTGCGCCTCGCCCAGTTGCAGGTCCAGCGTGTCCTGCGCCTTTCGGTACTCTTCCTTGCCCAGCTTGGCCTTCAGGTTCACTGTTTCGAGCATCGGCTTGCCCTCCATGCCCGCCGCCCGGTATGCTGTTGCGGGGGCCGTTCGCGCCTCCTGAGTAGGATAGCACAATCCCGGAGTGTCCAGGGGACGCTCCGTCATCAGAAAGGTGAACAATTATGCGGGTAGGAATAATCGGCATGGCGCGGTCCGGCAAGACCACCGTGTTCAACGCCCTTACAGGCGCCCATGCGGCCGTGGGCGCCTATGGAAGCCGCGATGCCAACATCGCCGTCATCAAGGTCCCCGACGCCCGTATCGACCGTCTGTCCGAAATCCACAAGCCCAAGAAGAAAACCTACGCCGAAATCGAGTTTCTCGATATCGCCCCCAACGAGGCGGCCGATCAGGACAAGGCACTCGACAGCGCCGCCCTGACTGTCTTGAAGAATGCAGACGCGCTGGTCCATGTGGTGCGGGCATTCAAGAACGACAACATCACGCACCCCATGAACAGCGTCAATGCCGTGCGGGACGTGCGCGCGCTGGAGGAGGAACTCCAGCTTGTGGACCTGATCATCATCGAGCGCCGCATCGAACGGCTCGACAAGGAACGGCGGCATGACCGCGAATATGAAGTCATGCAGCGCTGCAAGGCGCACCTGGAGAACAGTGCCCCGCTGCGCACGCTGGAACTCGACGCCCATGACACGGGCCTGCTCCGCAGCTACACCTTCCTGTCCCAGAAGCCGCTCATGGTGCTGGGAAACTACGGGGACGAGGCCATCGGCAACGAGGACCCCGCCGGGCTCAACGCCACGGCAGAGGCCCTCGGACTTTGCCACATAGACCTTTGCGGTGCCATGGAGATGGAAGTCACCGAATTGCCCGAGGAGGAGCGCGCATCCTTCCGCGAGGAACTCGGCCTCGGCGAGGAATCCCGGACCAAGTTCATTCAGGCCGCCTATGACATGCTCGGTCTGATGAGTTTCCTTACCGCAGGTGAGCCGGAAGTGCGCGCATGGACCATCCGCAAGGGCACCAAGGCGGTGGATGCGGCCGGCGTTATCCATTCCGACATCCAGCGCGGATTCATCCGCGCCGAAACGGTGGCCTACCACGACTTCATCGAGGCAGGGAACATGCACAAGGCCAAGGAAAAAGGGAAAGTGCGCCTGGAAGGGAAAGAGTACATTGTCCAGGACGGCGACATACTCCTTTTCCGTTTCAACGTCTGATTCGCCTACGACCTGTCCGCTGCTCCCCCCGGTTCGCGTGACTGCATGCCATGGACGGGCAGTTTTCCCCCAAATGTACGAAGGGCCGACGGAAACCCAAAAGCTCCGTCGGCCCTCAGCCTAATCCTGTCGCCGGACCATTGCCCGTTGCCCGGCACGTCTCACCCACGAGACGCTGTCTCCCTGCGTTGATTCGTCGGCCTCCTGATGACGATTAGACCTATCAGTCCGTCCGAACCATGGTGCGTCTCCACAAGATATTATCAATTTTCGTGCCAGTGCATATCAATTTCTTAACTTACTGCCGCATTTAAACTTAAATCATGCTCCCCCGTAAAAACCAGAAAAACTCGTAACACCCACTGAAACACAGCGACAATTTGTGTCATTTTGGGGCGGAATTACTTGCGGCAATTCTCATTTTGACACATTGCGAAAACTACCCTCCACCCCAGTTCTGGCGTGTGGCGACTCACGCTAACAGGATTGACCCCACGGCAATAAGGTGTACATTGAGCCCAAGGGCACTCGAAACCTTAAGAGTCCTCTGCGTCTCTTGCGTTCATGCCGCACCTCGCCAACACAGTCGGAGAATCAGTCGTCCCCCGGCGCACCCCGTAGTCGTTTGATTTCCGAACGGTGCCGTTTTGATTCCACTCTCCGTACACGAGAGCCCAGCGTTGGACGGGTGGCGTGCCGGGTCCGCGGGCGTCTGTTCAGCAGGGCAAGACGCCGCGCCAATTCCAGCACCGCCAGTTGCTTGTTTTGAAACTGTGACCGCGACGATGTGGAAACCACCACCAACCCGGTCGGCAGATGGCGCACGCGCACCGCCGAATCGGTCGTATTCTTCTTTTGCCCGCCGGGACCGGAACTGCGAAAGAAAGAGAACTCCAGTTCCTCGTCGGGTGGTATTCTTATATCGTTCATGAAAGGCCCTGTCTCACACGCCGCAACTCCATCGGTACACGTCCCATGGATACTATACGGCAAACCAGACACGTCGGCAAACCTTGGACGCCCGGCCTTGAATCCCCGCCGGACTATGCCCAACGCGGCGTGCGCCACCCGGGGTTGTCCGTGATACACTCTTTTAAACGGCAACAGTCCTTGCCGGGAGGCACCACGGCCATGTATCAATGCGACGGATGCGGGGCGGCAATTCCGCGAAAGACATTGCGCTACCAAGTGTCCGTCGATGTGCGCGCAGCCTATGACACCCTCGAGATTTCTCTGTGGGACCTTGTGCGTGACCACCGCCGCGAGTTGGAGGAACTTGTGGCCCGGATGGACAAGACCGACACGATGAAGCTTGAGGAACAGGTCTACAAGAAGATGGTTTTCGACCTGTGCCCCGAATGCCAGCGCAGGTTTATCCTGTCGCCGCTCAACTTCAACAAGACCGGAACCGTCGATGAGCCCCCGACGGATATTGACACATTTCTTCGGTCCCTCGGCTTTGGAAACGCGGACGGCAAATAAGATCCTATTTCCCGCCACTGTCCAGAAATGCCGTCACGGCCCACAGAAAAAGCACCAGCGTCAACAGCCCCATGAACGCAAGATAAATATACATTTCCCCGTATCCATCTTACGCCGCGAAGAGAAACTCTCCGGCTTATGCGGTTTCCCAATGCACTTTGGCTATGATACCATAAGTGCACGGAATTGAAACAAAGGAACTGCCCCATGCGACCTATTCTTCGGCACGGATGCTGGATGCTGGCGACCACTTTTGCCTGCGCCGCGGCGCTGCTCGCATGCGCGGGCTGCGGACGCATGATCGACAAAGACCGCATAGTCGTGGCCAAAATAGGCGACAAGAACATCACCCGCGGCGATCTGAACCGTCTGCGCCGCGAAATGTCCGACACGGAGCGGCCCAACATCAACAGCCGGGGCGACCTGTTGCGCCTGCTGAACCAGCACATCGACGAGATGATCAAGCTGCCGCTCGGCCAGAAGCTCAAGGCGGAGGGCAAGATTGACGTGCCGCGCGATGTCGCGCGGGAAGAATTCTTTAAAGCGAGCGGCGACGAGGGCGACCAGCTTCGCGTCATGTGGAACATGGAGATCCCCAAAAACGGGGAAACCACCCCGCTTATGAAGGTTTACGATCTCACCCCGGAAAAACTTCAGTTTCAAAAGGATAATATTGACGAGGAAACGGACAAGATGACCGCCAAGATACTGGGCGAGCAGGCCGTTCAATACCTCGCCGCCGAAGCAATGAAGGCGGGAAAACTGACCATCACCGACGAGGAAATTGAGCGCGAGTACCGCTTTGCCGGGGATTCGCTGCACACCTTCGAAGAAATCACCTTCAGGGCAATCCGTTTCCCCGCCGCGCTCCCCGACGCGGCGGCGCAGGCATCGCACGTGCGGGCGCTGATCAATGGCGGACAGAGTTTTGACACGCTGGTGGACACGCTGCTCCTCAAGGGCAAGGAAGAAAACGCCAGCTTCGTGATTGAATCGGCAATTCAGAACAATCCCAACCTTCAGCGCTTCCGGGGATTCTGGAATGTTGCGTCCGGCGCGAACGAGGGCGACATCATCGGACCGGTCTATTTGCCGGAATATCAGCAGATGGCGGTCGGAAAGGACGGCAAAACGCAGTCCGTCATGATGCCCGATGCCTACCTGGTCCTTAAGGTGCTCCAGCACAAACCTGAGCACACGCTGACCATCGATGAGGCCAAGCCGACGCTTGCCGCCCCCCTCATCATCGGCAAGATGATGGAACTGCTGCGGCAGGAAAACGGTGTCGAGGTTTACCAGAGCCAGCTGCCGGAACCGGCTCAGATGGGCTCGGGTGAACTGGGAATCTGACGGGCACGCATCATCCCCTCGACGCCCTCGGTAAGAGCCAACACGAGCATGTGCAGCGACATCGCCATCACCTGCACTGAGAGCCAGTAGTAGGTGGGATAGCCCTGTTTCCAAACCGAATAGAGGCCGTAGCCGGACAGGCCCGTGAGGAACATCATCGCCAAACCGGCGGCATAACGCGGCTCGTCGAGCCGCTCAGCGAAGAAAAGCAGCGGCAACAGCAACATGACATAGTAGTAGTAGGTCGGCGAAACGAGGAAGAAGAGGGGCACGAACCCGAGGATAAAGGCACGGTGGTCCTTCAATCCCACCGCCCCCGCCAGGGACAGCACAAGCACGAGCATCTGGATCGACCACCAGCCCACAAGCCGCTGATTGTACAGGGCTGTATTCAGCACGGGTGCCAGGTTCTGGACCGCTTGGGTCTGCGCCGCAGAGGGGGCGGCGCTTTGCCACTGCCCCATGAAAACGTACTTGAAACCCACGCGCCATTCGCTGATGCCGGCATTGTGCTGTGCAATCTTTTGAGTGTATTCCGGCCATACCCCGGTGCCGTGCCACCAAAGCCCTGAAAGGGCGGCCAGGCTGCCGACTGTCACGCCGAACGCCACGAAGAACGACAGCCACCGACGGTCGATGCGGCCGGTCCATAAGCCCCTGCCCGCAAGCGCCGCCAGTGCGCATCCAAGAGCCCCCCACGCCGCCCAACCAACGAAAACCGCCTCCTGACCCAAAATGCCGACGTCGGACGGATGCAGGAGGGCACCAACCGCATGGTCGGGCGATGTCAGCCACGGAACCACCGCAAAGAACAAAAAGCGGTACATGCACCATACTACAAGGACCGCGCCAAAGAACACAGCAGCTCGGGCCGCGCGCCGGCCACGGGGGCTGGCAGGGCGTTTCAGCAGGGCATCAATCCGCGGGCGCAGTTGCGGGAGCAGTTCTGCCGCGCCAAACCGCAGGGTCTGCATCATCAATCGGGCCCCCGGGCCGAAGAGCAAAACGGCGGGAAAGATGCGCGAGAGCGCCGACCACGCCAGAAACACACCCGCGGTCGCATACCAGCGCTTCTTAAGAAAACAGGCGCAAAAGAGCATGCATACCGCATAATCGGTGCGCAGCAACGCACCTTTCATGTGCCACCATTTCATCATGTAATTCGTGCCCAAAAGCACAATCATGAACAGTGCCGCCCGGG
This sequence comes from Candidatus Hydrogenedentota bacterium, assembly GCA_903822375.1. Lineage (GTDB taxonomy): Bacteria > Hydrogenedentota > Hydrogenedentia > Hydrogenedentales > CAITNO01 > CAITNO01. The sequence goes on along the minus strand of CAIJOU010000055.1, from coordinate 3,498 downwards.
GGCCAAAGGCCCAGACAACAGCGGCAAACGCCAGCAGAATAAGCAGGGGATCGAGCAGCGCCAGGCACATCATCCCCGCATCGCTGTCCGTTGAGACGCGGTTGGTGAATAGCGTCCCCACCACCATGCCCCACACCGGCGTGCCGTTGTAGCCCTTGTCCTTCAATACCCCCGCCCATCGCGAATCGACCATGCGCTTCTTAAGCCAGACAACATCCTTCTTGAACGTTTCCCACCGTTCCGGAGTGAAATGCTGTTTGACGGCGTCCCGATTCTTGAGCACATCATCGGCCTTGATGTTGCCGCCGGTGGCCAGATCGCGTATGGTGCCGCTCGAATGGTTCCACTTGCGGCCCGTCTCGTCGTCGGCAATCAGCGCGGCCGCATAGAGCCTCGTGGAACCGAGTTCTCCCTGGTATTTCGACCCGAGATAGTAGTGGAAGAATTCATAGGCGTTGAGGTAGGTTCCGTACCGATAGTAGTCTGTCGCACGGTAGTTCTCCACGGCCAGCAGCGCGCTCGCCGCCAGCAGCGCAAGCAGGAAACCCCGGACGCCGTCGGAAAAGCCCAATCCCGAGAGTTGGCGCATCGCCGGCCGAGCAAACAGTGCGTATGCCAGCGCAATAGCGACGGCGGACAGCGACAACACTGTGCAAAGGGGTGCGCCGAATGCCTGTTGGACCTGTGCCGCCAGATAGGACAGCATAATTCTCCTCCAAAACAAATTGTCCGCCTAGTCTATCCCACAACACCGGTCCGCTCCAACCCGCCCGAATTGACCTTCCACGCCCGACTGCGAAACAATATTCGCCGTTCGTGGTATTTTTATTTTGAGAACAAGAGGGTACATTCATGAAGAATATGATTCTTCTATGCCTTACGGTGGCTCTTGCTGCCATGCTATTCGCCTCAGGCTGTAACACGGTCCGCGGCATGGGAAAAGACCTGGAACAGGGCGGAAAACAACTGCAGGACGTGTCCAGCCGCTAAATCCGCCGCCTGATATCTGGGACCATCACCAATGATGCCAATCGCCCGGCGTTAACATTGCCACGCCGGTCCGAGGGGGTGGTGTTCCTCGTGTCTCATCAGCATCGGGCTGTCCTTTGCCCCCTGGCATCAGGTCATTCACGCCGGTGTGGGGCCGCCTGTTTTTCCGAAATATCCCAAAACAGAAGCGCTCCCAGAAGCTGTCTTCCGGGAGCGCATCCAATATGCGTTCTGTGGTTTATTGCCTCAACAGATCATGACCCACTGGGCGTTGCCGCCGGAGCCGCGGGCGCTTCCGCCGGGGCCGGGGCCGCTGCCGGAGCCGCAGGCGCTTCCGCCGGGGCCGGGGTCGCTGCCGGAGCCGCAGGCGCCTCCGCCGGGGCCGGGGCTGCTGCCGGGGCCGCAGGCGCTTCCGCAGGAGCCGGGGCTGCCGCTTCGGGCTTCTTCTCTTCGGGGAACAACTCCGGATGGGCTTCTTTCAGCCGCTTCAGCGCCTGGTCCGCCTTCTGTGCGGCGCCCGATTCGGGAAACACTTCCTGCTGCTGCTGATAGGCTTTGATCGCCTCAGGAAGCCTGCCCTGCTCCTCCTGCAAACGCCCGATTTCGCAGGGCGCCAATTTCGTCGCGAAACCCTTCGGATAATCCTTGGCCAACTGCTCGTAGGTCTTTATCGCACCATCCAAGTCCCCGGCGTTTTCCTGCAGGAAGGCCAGACCGCTGATGGCCCGATCGGCAAATTCGCTCTTCGCAAACTTGTCGCGGACGGTCTCAAACGCAGCCTTGGCCTTGTCGTACTGCTGCGCCTGAATAGCCGTTTCTCCCATGACATAGGTCATCTCGGGCGTCCAGTCGCCAGAGTCCTTAAGCGCCGCCTCCAGTTTGGTCAGGCGCGTTGCGGGGTCCGTCTCCATGCTCGCCTCGACGTATCTCGAAGTGACCTTGGCGGCCGCATCGATTCGGCTTGCCCGGATGAGCAGTCCCGCAACAATACAAAATGCCACAAAAAGCACGCCGCCGACATACAGCATCGGATGCTCCTGCGCATGCATCATCAGCCGCATCATATCGGTCTTCGGCGTTTGCTCCTTTTCAGCTTCAAGAATGTCCACAGTCGTCTTGCGGGGTCTGGCCATGAGATTTCAATAACTCCGATGTGGTATGGCCCGGTGCATTGCACCGGACCGTGGTTGACTCTCAAATCAATCAAGAACTGCGGCGGTCCGTATTACCGCACCGCCACGCACAAAGCCGGGTCAGAACAGCGGACCCCACTCCAGTATCTGCCATGTGTCGCCGGACCGTTCCAGAAGAATGACCACACGCCCCTGAAGGTCGATGATCGGATACTCTTTCTGGTCGTTCGGCTGCGCCAAAGTACCAAATGTGTCCACAACCCGCGCGCGGTCACCCTGCACCTGCACGCGCGAGGGGGTCCGTGTCACCCGGATCGTCCTATAATTGTCCAAGATGGTTGACACATGTTTCCGCAACGCCTCATAGTCACGCCCTTCACGGTCGTGATACCGTTGCGAAACATGCGAAAGAACCTGATAGACCCGTTTGTTCTCCATGCCCTGCGAAACGTCCGCAAGCACCATGGCTATCTTCTGCTCGTCCGAAAGCCCGCCTGTGAGATGCGACAAATCAAACGGCATGTTGTCGCTCCTGCACGACGACAGCACCATTCCCGCCACAATCAACACAATGGGCGCCAGACGGTTCATGCGACGATCACACGCCTGGCTGGCCGTCGGGCACCATGTGCAAAATCAGGCGTTCGCCGCGGCCCATGCCCAGCGGCTGCACCGTAACCTCAAGCCGTTTTCCCGGCTTGGTGAACAGCAAATAAGTGTTGCCCAGCGCCTGCTGCGAGTTGTCCAGCTTCCAGCCGGCCGCGGGGCACTCTGCAATGTAGAAATTGGCAATCTCGTTCGGATTCGCGTGTATGTTGTAAACCATGCGGCCAATCTGCAAGGTCGCCGATTCATACACATAGGAGCGTTCTGCATCTTCCTTGGCCTTCGACGGCAGGGGAACATCCTTGAAGCGCTGCGACGTGGCAAGTTCCAGCCCGCTCGCCTTCGCAGCGTCCGCCGCAGGCGCGGCTGTCTGCGATGGCGGCGCGCCCTTGGGCGTATCGTCCAACAGTTCCACCGGCGGCATCGGCTCCTTCTTCTGCCAGGGCATGGACTGGCAACCGGACAGAATTACCACCGCTATCATCATCACCAGCGCGATGCGAGTCATGGATGACATCTCCCAACGGTTGGATTTGCACACCGAAACACACCTAAGACGGGACAGCACACGCTCGGACACAAGCCCGGCACGCGCTTTCCCACGGACAATAGAATAAGGAAAAAGCGGACACCCAGTCAAACAGGACCCTTCCTGACCTATCCCCAGTTTGGTGCCGCCTGCAGCGTGACCAGAAACCTTAACGCATCCAGTGCGTATTGCAGGCACACGCCCTTTTGCCTGATGTAGAGATACCCCATGCGCAACAGG
>CAIJOU010000054.1 GCA_903822375.1 Candidatus Hydrogenedentota bacterium | reverse complement strand
TCCATCCCATACTGCTCGACGTGACGGACGCCAATCAGATTAAGGACGCCGTCACGCGGGTCACGCACACCGTCGGCAAGGCCGGCCTGCGCGGGCTCGTGAACAATGCCGGCATCTCTGTGGTCGGTCCGCTCGAGTTCGTTCCAATGGAGGCGTTTGAACGCCAGATGAACGTCAATGTGAACGGGCTTCTGGCGGTTACGCAGGCGTTCCTGCCGTTGCTCCGCGCCGCTTCAGGACGCTTGTGCCTGGTGAGCTCCACCAATGGGTTTCTGGCTGTTCCGATCATGGGGCCCTACTCGGCCTCAAAATTCGCGGTGGAGGCCCTCGGTGACTGCCTTCGGGGCGAACTTGCCCCCTGGAACATCCGCGTGAGCCTTGTGGAGCCGGGCGCCACCCAGACGGCCATTTGGGAAAAGTCGAAGGCGGAAAACGAGGCGCTGCTGGCGCGCATGCCGGCGGAATGCACCGCGCTGTACGGCACTGCAATAGACATGCTGCGCGGCGAGGCGGAGAAGATGGTCCTGCGTGCATCGCCGGTGGGGGTGGTGTCAGAATGTGTGGTGCATGCCCTCATCGCAAAACGTCCGAAGACGCGATACCGCTGTGCCGACGGTGCCCGGCTGGCATGGTTTGCGGCCCGCTGGCTGCCCGACACGTGGCGGGACTGGGTCATCAGCAAAGCGCTGGGGAGCATAGGATAGGCGCGGTGCGCGCCGTTTGGCAAAAGGCAGGGACGGACCCTGCCTGAACGCGGACCGTCTGGATCACGAGGAACCGCCAGCATGGAAAACTTCACGGCAAAGATGACGCTGTCCGCCATGGTGCTCTGTATGGCATGGGGCGCCGCCGCTGCGGAGGAGGGGGCAAACGCGGCCGCGTTCGGCGCCTATCCGGCCAGCAAGGAGTACTCGCCCCCGACGGACCCCGCCGTCCTGAAGAAGCTTTCGGATTGGCAGGATGAGAAACTGGGGCTGCTGATCACCTGGGGAACGTACAGCCAGTGGGGAATCGTCGAGTCTTGGACGCTCTGTCCGGAACGTTATGAATGGAATCGCCGGACGGGCTCGTTTGCAAACGATGACCGTGCATACAAAGCGTCCTACGAGAAACAGGCAACCACGTTCAATCCACTCAAGTTTGATCCCGACAAATGGGCTGTGGCGATCAAGGGCGGCGGCGTGAAGTATGTGCTGGTCATGGCCAAACACCATGACGGGTTCTGCATGTTTGACACCGCGACGACCGACTACCGGATCACCTCACCGCAGTGCCCGTTTCACACGGACCCACGGGCGAACATCCTCAAGGAAATGGGCGCGGCCTTCCGCAGGGAGGGACTGAGCGTCGGAACCTACTTCTCAAAGGCGGACTGGAACTCACCCTTTTACTGGAGCCCCGATTTTCCCCTGCGCGACAGGAACGTGAATTACGACACGGCCAAACACCCGGAGCTGTGGGCCAAATTCAAAGAGTTTACCTGGCGGCAGATCGAGGAACTGATGACCGGCTATGGTCCGCAGGATATTCTCTGGCTGGACGGCGGCCAGGTGCGCCCGCCGGACCAGGACATTGATGTCACCGGCATGGCGGCCATGGCCCGCAAGCACCAGCCCGGCCTGATCGTGGTGGACCGGACGGTGCGCGGCGACAACGAGAATTACGTTACGCCCGAACAGGAAATCCCGGACCATTTCCTGCCCTATCCGTGGGAAACGTGCATGACTATGGGTACGGCATGGCCCTGGAAGCCGAACGACCAATTCAAGAGCGCCGGCACCCTGATTCGGCATCTTTGCACCGTCGTGGCGCGAGGAGGCAACCTGCTTCTGGGCATCGGTCCCGACGCCAACGGTGAATTTGATCCGATGGTGTATGACCGACTCGCCGAGATGGGCAAGTGGCTGGCGCTAAACGGCGAGGCCGTTTACGGGACGCGACCCATTGCGCCCCATGAGCGGGGCTGCTGCGTATTCACCCAGAAGCGCGACGGCACCGTGTACGCCATCATCCTGCCGAACGACGACAACGGCGTCCTGCCGGAATCCGTTTCGCTTCCGGCCGAGTTGGTGGCGAACAGGGGACCCGTTTCGTTGGTCGGTTTCGGCGCACTCACTCCCGGTGAGACTAAAGGCGGGGAAGTTTTTGTCGCGATTCCATCCGAAGCCCGTACCAATGCGCCCTGCGCCCATGCGTGGGCGATCAAGATAGCGCCGAAATGAGTGGACCACTGTACGACCCGAACGCAGACGTTTTTGCCAAGAGGAAGGACGAGAAGGACTTAAGGGACGGAAAGGACTAGCATGACGGTCCCCATGCGGCTGTGAATGCACAGAGTCCTTTAGGTCCTTTGCGTCTCTTAAGTCCCTTGCCTTGGAGGCGAGCAGTGGGCCTGAATGCTCGTTTCTGGGTAGAATCATTCCTATAAGGAGCAATAAGATGACACTTTGCCGCCGACCCTGTGTCGAACCTGAATCTGGATCGAATGTTGGTGCCTTGCCCGGGAAGACAGCGATGCTGGGGAATCGCCTCGCAGCGGGCCGATGGTTGGCCTGGATGGCGGTGTGGACGATGGCCATGCTGCTGAACGCTTCTCCTCAGGTTGCCGCTGCGGAACCATCTTCGGCCTCAAGCATCCGATGTGTCGAAGGCGACGGTTTTGTGGATGTCAGTGAAGGCGGTGTCCCCATACTGCGGTACAGCCACGGAGTGACCACCGTCCCGAAGGATACTGGCGCAGAGTTTGCACGGGGGGATTACGTCAGCGCGCTGTACGGACTGAAGGGCGAGTTGCTCACCGAGGACTACCCGAAGGACCACCCGCACCACCGGGCGGTGAACTGGTCATGGGCAACGGTCCAATGGAACGGGGATGTGCGTGACCTGTTCGCGGTGCGCGGCATCTGGGCGCGGCCTGTGGGAAAGCCCCGCGTGGACAACACGGCCGGGCTGGCGGAGATCACCGCGGAAAGCGTTTGGAAATGGGATGACAAAACGCCGGTTGTGGCGGAATCTGTCAGCGTCCGCGTCTTTCCGCAGACCGATGCGGGTCGGGCGATCGATTTTGACATCAAGCTGACCGCGCTCGTTGAGGGTCTGGAGTTCTGCGGGCGGCTGGAGGCGGGGTACAGCGGCTTCAACATCCGGATGGCGCCGGCGCAGGGACAGAAAATCGTCTTTCAGTCCGACCCTGCCGAAGCACAGCCGAGACGCGCCTGGGCGGACTACTCCGCCGAGTTCAGCGGTGCCAAAGGGCGTACGGGCCTTGCCATTCTGCAGCCTGCGGACAATCCGCAGTACCCGCAGGAATGGCGCGAATATCCCCAGTTGAACTTCTTCCAACCGCTCTATCCCGGGGGCAAGCTGATTCCAATGCCGAAGGCTGCGCCGGTCGGCTTGCGCTACCGGCTTTGGATTCATGACGGTGGCGCGGATGAAAAAGCGCTTGCGGCGCAGTGGGACCTGTACAATAAGACGGCGGATAAGTAGCGCCCGTCATGGCGTTCACAGTCCGCCCGGGTCGAAACCAAGGAAAGCAGTCATGCCACCCTTCAATATGTTTGCACTGCCGGACCTAAGTCTTGAACGTTCGGGGGGAACGCTCGAACGGCGAAAGGGCATCTACATCGCCCAACTTCGGGGCAGCTATGCGGACATGGGGCGCCAGCACGGCGAACTGGCACTGGCGGCGTGCGGGGACGTGGTGCCCCAGTACGTGAACCAACTGGTCAGAAAACTCGTTGCCCACACCGTCCCCTTCGCCGCAGGCCCCATTGCCGCCCTGCTCAAGGGGTTGTTCCGGCGACGCAACCGGGCGGGACTGGGCAAAGACTTGCAGGCCCATCTGGCCGCGCTGGCGCAGGCCTACGGACAGGACCCGGCGCTGGCGGAGCGCCTCTTCTTTGTGCCCGACATTTTCCACTACCTGGCCGGGCGCAGTTTTTCGATGCTGGCACCGCCGCCGGGCTGTTCGGCGTTCTTTGCGTGCGGCGAGGCCACGAACGACGGCAAGCTTATCATCGGCCGCAACTTTGACTTCTTCGGCCGGGGTGTCTGGAACGCGAACAACGCGGTTATCGTCATGCATCCTGACAGGGGGCGGCCTTTCTGCTGGTTGGGCGCGCTGGGCGTTTCGGCCAGCGGGCAGGGATTCAACGACAGCGGTCTTTTTGTCGGCCTTCACTCGAACTTTCCCGGTGATGTCAGCACCAAGGGTTCCCCGATTTTCAAGATAGTCCACGACGTGCTTGCCGAATGCACCACACTGGATGAGGCCGTTGCACGCATAACGGCGAAGCCGCGCATTTGCGGGCTTTCCCTATTCGTCACAGACACGAAGGCGCGCACGGCCGCAGTGGTCGGGTTTTCCGCACGTCACGCCGAGATCGTCCGGCCGGAGAACGGCACGCTGGTGCGCACGAACCACTACACCACTGCGGACATGCAGCGTATCGAGGTCGGGCCATACCCATGGCGTGCCAACTCCTGCGGGCGTTTTGAGCGCATCGCCGAGCTTTTGGACGAGAAACGCGGCGTTCTCACGGCACAAGATGTGCCTTCCATGCTGAGCGACTGCACGGACCCCTTCGAGCAGCGGAAAGTGCTGGTAGGCAACACCGTGGCAGCCCCGCACAATGTGGAGAGCATGATCATGAGCCCCGACGACGACGCGCTGTGGCTCGGCCACGGGGAACTCCCCGTTTGTCATGCCGAACGTTTCCGCGGTTTCCGCGTGTCCGCACTCTTGCACGGTGATGCCGACCGGTATGAGATCGATGATTTACCCGGTGGTGGGCAGTTCAACGATACCGAACGGGCCGCCATGACGGAGTATGAAGATGCGTGGTCCATGTATATGGACCATCTCGACAGCGACCGGGCCGTCTTCCATCTGCGCCGTGGCGCAGAATTGGCGCCCGACGAGGCCGTCTTTCCGCGCATGGCGGGCATTTTGCTTCTGAAGCAGAAGAAATATGTGCAGGCCCTGCCGTTGCTGTTGCTGAATGCGGCCCATGACCATCGTGACCCGTTGATGCGGGCCGAGGCGCGCGTATGGGCGGGTCGTTGTCTCGACCTGATGGGTCGCCGAGCCGAAGCCCTGGTGCATTACGAGGCCGCTGCCGAACTCAACGCCCCGCCGGTGTCCGCAGCAGCCGCACGGCACCGGGAAAAGCCGTTTAAAGCACGCCAGCTCTTTGACGTGATGCCTGAGTTCATGGTGGGTACGGCGCTGGCCAAGTATTGATGCGGCGGCGCCAGGTGATAGCATAGATGCCGGATGCGCGGCGTGAACCCGGCCGTGCCAAATAACACAAGGAGGTGGATCATGCGTTTGTTCATACTGGGGCTGGCAGGCATGGCGGCATTTGCAGCATGCGCCGAGTCGACAGACCTTGCCTTTAAGGAGGCAGGCAAAGAAACCTATACGTTCAATACGGGTGTTCTCAAGGGAGCCCTGCGCTCCGACAGTCGGTCCATTGGCCTGTCATCGTTTGTGCACGTCCCAACGGGTACCCGCCTTGAAGGAAACGACCACGGCATCTTCAGCCACTACCGCGTGTTTACCGCCGGCAAGCGCTACGGCGGCGGGGCGTGGGACTGGCCGAGCACCTCGAAACTGCTGCCCGACGGCGCGGTCGAAGTCTCCTGGCCCGCGAAAGACGGCCGGCCCTTCGAAATGGGTGCCGTATACCGGTGGGTCGCGCCGGACACGCTCGACCTAACGACGAGCGTCACGGCCAAGACCGACCTGAAGAACTTTGAGTCGTTTCTGGCCTCCTATTTTGCCGATGCGTTTCCCGCCTCGATGATAT
>CAIJOU010000053.1 GCA_903822375.1 Candidatus Hydrogenedentota bacterium | reverse complement strand
CCACCTCGTCGGGGTTGACCACGTTGTAGCGCGACTTGCTCATCTTCTCGATCTGTGTGGCCACCGGTTCGCCCGTGGTCTTGAGCACGGGCTGATCGCCGCGCCGCTCCACCTCGTGGGGATAGTGGTACTTGCCCAGCGCGTCCTTGAACGAATAGGCCAGGATCATGCCCTGGTTGAAGAGTTTCTGGAAGGGCTCACTCGTGCTCACCAGTCCGGCGTCGAACAGCACCTTGTGCCAGAAGCGCGAATAGAGCAGATGCAGCACGGCGTGCTCGGCGCCGCCGATGTACAGGTCCACCGGCATCCAATAGGACTCGGCCTCTTTCGACCATGCCGCGTCGTTGTTGCGCGGGTCCACAAAGCGCAGGTAGTACCAGCAAGAGCCGGCCCACTGCGGCATGGTGTTCGTTTCGCGGCGCGCGGGCTTGCCCGTGGCCGGGTCCGTCGTGTTGACCCAGTCCTTCGCGCGGGCCAGTGGCGGCTCGCCGTCGGCCGTGGGCTTGTACTCGTCCAACTCGGGCAGCAGCACCGGCAGGTCCTTCATCGGCACCGTCTTCATCGTGCCGTCTTCCAGCCGGACCAGCGGGAACGGCTCGCCCCAGTAGCGCTGCCGCGAGAAGAGCCAGTCGCGCAGTTTGTAGTTCACCGTGCCCTTGCCGATGCCCTTCTCTTCGAGCCACGCGGTAATCTTCTTCTTGGCGTCGGGCACGCGCAGTCCGTCGATGAGCGGCGAATTGACCAGCACGCCGTCGCCGGTGAAGGCCTCCTTCGTGATGTTACCGCCCGAGATGACCTCAATGATCGGAATATCGTAGGTCTTGGCGAATTCATAGTCGCGCGTGTCGTGCGCGGGCACGGCCATGATCGCGCCGTAGCCGTACTCGGCCAGCACGTAGTCCGCCGTCCAGATCGGAATCTCTTTGCCGTTCACCGGGTTGATCGCATTTGCGCCGGTGAACACGCCCGTCTTCTCCTTCTCCTCCTTCATGCGGTCCTGGGCGCTCTTGCGCGAGGCCGCCTCAACGTAGGCCCGCACGGCGGGCAGTTGCTCCGCCGTGGCAATGCGCTGCGTCAGCGGGTGTTCCGGTGCCAGCACACAGTAGGTTGCGCCCCAAAGCGTGTCCGGCCGTGTGGTGAACACGGTGAACTTCTCGCCCGTGCCTGCGACAGTGAAATCGACATCAGCGCCCTCGCTGCGGCCGATCCACTCGCGCTGCATCGCCTTGATGCCCTCGGGCCAGTCCAGATCGTCCAGCCCGGCGATGAGCTTTTCCGCGTAGGCCGTGATGCGCAGCATCCACTGCCGCATGGCGCGCTTCTCAACAGGGTCGCCCGTCTCCACGTAGCGCCCGTCCTTCACCTCCTCGTTCGCCAGCACTGTGCCCAGCGCCGGACACCAGTTCACCGGTGCCTCCACCTCGTAGGCCAGCCCGCGTTCGTGCAGGATGGTGAAGATCCACTGGGTCCATTTGTAGTAGTTCGGGTCGGTCGTGTCGATCTCGCGGTCCCAGTCATAGGACAGGCCGAGCCGCTGGATCTGGCTTCGGAAGGTGTCGCAGTTGGCCCGCGTGATAAGTGCCGGATGCTCGCCCGTGCGCATCGCATGCCGCTCGGCCGGCAGGCCGAAGGCGTCCCAACCCATCGGGTGCAGCACGTTGAATCCGTTCATCCGCTTGAAGCGCGACACGATGTCCGTCGCCGTGTAGCCTTCCGGATGGCCCACGTGCAGCCCCGCCCCGCTCGGGTAGGGAAACATGTCCAGCGCGTAGTATTTTGGCTTGCTCCGGTCAAGGGTCGTTTTGAATGTCTTGTTTTGCAGCCAATAGGCCTGCCACCGGGCTTCGATGGCCTTGAAATCGTACTGGCCCGGGGTGATCTCTGTGGACATAAAAATACACGCCTCCATGCAGTAAAACGTGGAAAATACCGTCTTGCAAGGCCCGTAGAATACCACATTTTTCAAGAGGGCTGCATGTTGCCCCCCTGTTTCCCCTTATCCCGCCCATCCTGTTCATCGATGCTCAAAACTCTTTCCTTCCGCCGTGCGCGCTCCGCCTCTTGGAAAAGCCGGCACAATTGAGTATGATTACCCATTGCCCCATTGGAACCGTTGCAGAGGCTTGATTGCTGTATGAAGAACATTCCGCAAATTCGGGAAATATCGACCCTGTCGTTCAACGAGCGCGTGCTGCAGGAGGCGGAGGACACGCGCAATCCGCTGATGGAGCGGCTCAAGTTTCTCGGCATCTTCTCGTCGAACATGGACGAGTTCTTCAAGGTGCGGGTTGCCAGTGTGCAGCGGCGCATTGAGATGGGCAAGAAGGCGATGGTGCAGGTGCTCACGAAGATCATGGAGAAGGCGCGCAATCTGGACGACCGTTTTCAGGACGCCTATGCGGCGATCATGGCCGAGTTGGAGGCGCAGGGGGTCCGGCTCATCGACGAGCATGAACTGGATCGGGAAACCCCGCAGGTGCGCCAGTGGGTGGACGAGTACTTCCGCGAGGAGGTGCTGCCCAGTCTGGTCCCCATCATTCTGCGCGACGGGTTTCCCATGCCGCAGTTGACCGACGGGGCGCTCTATTTCGGCATCCAGATGCGCGGCAGCGCCGTGCCCTATGCGCTGCTCGAAATCCCCGCCGACCAGCCGCGCTTTGTGCAGTTGCCCAACGGCTGCATCATGTACCTGGACGATGTGATCCGGCACGCGCTGCACGAGGTCTTTTATGTCTTTGATTATGACCGCATCGACGCGTTCGAGTTCAAAATCTCGCGCGACGCCGAACTGGACATCGACAACGACTTCTCCGAGGGCTATGTCCGCAAGATGGAGAAGGTGCTGCGCCAGCGCAAGGGCGGCCGGCCCACACGCTTCGTCCACGACGAGGACATGCCCGCCGGCCTGTTGCAGCGGCTGATCAAGGAGTTGAAGCTCGGCCAGGCCGACACCACCATCTCCGGCGGCCGCTACCACAACATGCGCGATCTGATGCGCTTCCCCGCCAAGCGCCCCGACCTTTCCTTTGAGGAGCAGTGGCCCAACGACCACCCCGTGCTCGACGCGCACCGCGGCCGCATGATGGACGTGATCCGCCGCCGCGACATCCTGGTCACCTACCCGTACCAGTCTTTTGACCACGTGGTGCGGCTGCTCCGCGAGGCGGCCATCGACCCCGAAGTCCGCGAGATTTGCATGACCCTGTACCGCGTGGCCAGCCGCTCCCAGGTGGTCAACGCGCTGGCCAACGCCGCGCGCAACGGCAAGAAGGTGTTTGTGTCGGTCGAACTTCAGGCCCGCTTCGACGAGCAGCACAATATCCGCATTTCCGAACGGCTCGGAGAGGTGGGTGTGACCGTGGTCTACGGCGTGCCGCCGCTGAAGGTGCATTCCAAGCTGCTGCTCATCCGCCGCGGCGACGAGCTGTTTGCAGGCCTGTCCACGGGCAATTTCAACGAGGCCACGGGCGGCCTGTACGTGGACAGCACGCTGCTCACGGCAGACAAGCGCCTGACCACGGATGTGGCGCAGGTGTTCGACTTCTTCCAGCAGACCGCCGCGGCGCGCGCCCTCGCACCGCCCAAGTTCAAGCACCTGCTCGTATCGCCGTTTAACACCCGCAAGGTGCTCTACAAGAACATTGCAGCGGAGAAGGCCAAGGGGGCGCTGGGCCGCATATTCATCAAGGTCAACCACCTTACCGACAGCCAGATGATCCGGCGCATCCGTGAGGCGGCCGATGCGGGCGTGAAAGTGGACCTTATCATCCGCACAACCTACGCCATGCTGCCCCACAAGAACATTCGCGCAATCTCCATTCTGGACCGTTACTTGGAGCACCAGCGGGTCTACGTGTTCGGCGAGGGTGATGAGGCGCGCGTGTTCATGAGTTCGGCCGACCTGATGGAGCGCAATTTGGACTGGCGCGTCGAGGTCGCGTTTCCCGTCTACGACGCGGAGCTGAAACGCGAAGTGGTCGAGGTCATGGAGCTTCAAACCCGGGATGACACCAAGGCGCGCATCCTTGATCGCAAGCAGAGCAACAAATACGCCAATGACCGGCAGGCAACCTGCCGCGCCCAGTACGACAGCCACGCCTACTACGCAAAACGGTTCGCCGATGCCGAACTGAGCCGTGCGCGCCTGCTGCGCCTGGCCTGAACGCCCCCGTCCGGCCGGGTCATTCCACGTCGGCGATGCCGTCGCGGTTGCTGTCGGGGAAGTCGACGGCGAAGATCTGTTTCATATCCAGCCCGGCATAGTTCTTCGCGATGCCGCCGTCCGGTCCCCTGGTGGCGACGAGGCGGTTATAGGCGACCGTCTTGCCGTCGGGTGACACCACCAGCGCATGGCGCGGCGCGCCGTCGCCGTGCGGCGTGAGATACACGGTCTCCCCGAAATGCGTGCCGGGCGCGACGCACGCGGCGGCAATGCCGCCCTTCACGGTCACGAGAATGGTCTTTCCCGACGGGTGCCACCGCAGGCACGCCTCGACGCCGCCGGCAATTCTGGTGGCTTGCATCGGCCGCGCCGCCGGATCGTCGCTTTTGTCGGAGCCGTTGGCGGCGATGACAAACACCTGCGTGTCGCCCGCGGCGTCCTTGCCGAAATAGGCGATGCGCGAACCGTCGGGCGCACCGCGCACCACGCCGCCCGCCCAGTCATGGGTCAGACGCCGCACGGCCAAGCCTTTCGGCGGCACGGGATAACGCGTCGCGGAACCGGAGTCGCTGGTGGTGATGTCCACGCTTTCCGGAATGTCCACCACATACAGGGATTCCTGGTAGCTCTGGCCGTCGTCGTTGCGGACCTTGCCGATGAACGCGCGCATCGTGCCTTTGGGGTCCACCCAGGAGTCGCCGTAGGCCTTTTCAATTTCGCCCGGCTTGGCCTCGCCCATCGGCGGCACCGCCACCAGCAGGGCAAACCAGCACAGGGCGCCCTGCGGCGCCTTGGCGCTGCGCTCCATGTAGCCTATGGTCCGGTCGTACTGCTTGAGCAGGAAATCGTCATAGGTGAAGCCGATGCGTTTGCCAGTTGTGCAGAATTCATGCCGGTGTGTGCCGCCGCGATGCGCGCCGGGCAGCGTGTCCCGGTCAGTTGCGATGTCGCGCTTGTCGTACCACGAGAGTGAATAGGCCCCGTTCTGGAGCATGCGCCACTCGCCGTTCACCTGCACCACCTCGCCGTCCGTCGCCGCGCGGGCGCCGGTGCGGTTGGGCTTGCCGTAGGGGCCGCGCCAGGACACCTCGTCCACCATGGGCCCGTGGATGAACGCCACCTCGTGGGCCGAAGGGTTGAACGACACCGCACCCACGCCCGGCGCGGGCTTCTCGCCCGTCACCGACTTGGCCGGACGGTACAGCACGATTTCCCGGCCCGTGGCGAGTTCCAGCAGTTCGACGGTCTGGCTGTTGTCAATGCCCGTGCCGAGCATTTCGCGCGTGTCATAGCAGAGGTATTTGACGTCCGCCGAGAAGTTCTCGTTGTTGTCCATGTCGTGGTTCTTCGGCGTCACGGTCAACGCCCGCTCTTTGACAACCATCGTCTTCTCCTGCGCCGCGGCGGCGCCCGCCGCAAGCAACGACGCCGCCAGACAAAACCCAAGACCCAGCCGTCCCGCAAGGTGAATCATGTGTCCATCCCGTGTGTTCGCCCGGCACCGTCTTCTGTGCCATGGGCATCCTGCCCATGTTTCTTGGTGCCGGGCTCCGCCGATTATACCGTGCCGCAAGAAGCACCCCCAAACCACGCCTTTCAGGTGCGGCCCGAGGGTGCCACGAACCGCATTCGGCCATGCCTCCCCTGTGCATGCCCCCGTGGCGACCGCAGTTCCGGCCAGTCGGGCGGAATTGGGGGGCTTGATCCTATCAAGTCCGATTGGCCGGAACCATGCGCAGACTGGTAGACTTTCCCTCTACGCCCTTCCGGGCGCGCGAAAGGAGAGAGTATGGCAACATTGGACCTTACCGGGCTGGACTGGTCACTTGAAGGCTGGCGCCCCTTTTCCTGGAAACTGGGCAAGTCGATCGAAACCGCTTTTGGCATGCGGGCTGATGTGGGCCCTTTCCCCATGCACGTGCCCGGCACAGTGCAGGCCGCGCTGCGCGACGCGGGTGTCATTCCCGACTGGAACGTGGGCCTCAACTCGCGCGAATGCGAGTGGGTGGAGCACCGGCACTGGCTGATGGAGACAGTCATCCCGGAAGGCGCTTTGACGCCCGGCGAACCGGTGGTGCTCGAGGCGGAAAGCTTGGATTACTCCGGCTGGATTCTGGTCGATTGCGTTGAGGCCGCCCGCTTCGAGGGGGTGCTGCTGCCGCAGCGGATCGATCTCACCGGGAAGCTGGGCGACGGCAGAGAACACCGCCTCGCCGTTGTGTTCGAGGAACCGCCGCGCGAGCAGGGCCAGATCGGGTTCACCTCGCGCTCGCACTTCTTCAAGCCGCGCTTCAACTATAGTTGGGACTGGTGTCCGCGTTTTGTGCCCATTGGCGTGTCGGGCCGATTCCGGCTGCTGACCGGCATGGCGGCCGCCGTGTCTCTTCAGGTCCTGCAAAGCTGCTATGACTTGGAAACGGGTCACGGCTGCGTCGAGGCGGTTTTGGACGGCGTGGAAGACGTGTCGTGCTGGACGCTGCGCCTGTTCGACGGCGACAAAGAGATTGCCGCCGCGGAGAACACATCGGGTACGGCGGTGCTTGCCGTGGAAGACGTTCCCGTGGAGGCGTGGTGGCCCAACGGGTATGGCGCACAGAAGACTTACACCGCCGAGTTGCGCGCTTTTGACGTATCGGGCGGCGAATGCCTGCTGGAGCGGCGCACCGTCGGTTTCCGCCACGTGGAATGGCAACAGAACGAAGGCGCCCCGGCTGGGGCGGAACCTTGGATTTGCGTGGTCAACGGCACCCCCGTGTTCCTTGGCGGGGCCAACTGGGTGCCCGTCCTGGTCAACCATCAGGATGTGACCGAAGCCGAATATGCCGCCCGCATAAAGTTGTACAAGGACATGGGCTGCACGGTGCTCCGCGTGTGGGGTGGCGCCATTCTGGAAACGGAAACCTTCTACGATCTGTGCAACCGCGCGGGTATTTTGGTCTGGCAGGAGTTCCCGCTGTCCTCATCGGGCATCGAGAACGCTCCCCCCAAAGACCCGGAGGCCATTGCCGCGCTGCACAGAATTGCCGTCTCTTATGTGCGCCGCCGCGCCCACCACCCATCGCTGCTGCTTTGGTGCGGCGGCAACGAACTCTATTATGGCGAGTCCCCGGAGCATCCGCCCTGCCAGAAGCCCGTGGACCTTGCCCACCCCTGCATTGCCATGCTGGCCGACGTTGTGGCGGAGGAGGACCCGGACCGCCGCTTCCTCACGGCGTCCGCCAGCGGACCGGTGGACTACGCCCAGCCCCATGACTACGGCAAGGGTATTCATCACGACATCCACGGACCCTGGGGGCAGGGCTTAAACCCTGATATCGACGCGTGGACGGCCTACTGGGCACCCGACGATTCTCTGTTCCGTTCCGAGGTGGGTTTTCCCGGTGCCATGGATGCGGACCTGATCCTGAAATACGCCGGAGACGCCCCGTGCTGGCCGCCCGAGACGGAATACTGGTGGCACACTGCCGCGTGGTGGACCCAGTGGGGCGATGCCGCCAAGGCCGCCGTGGCCGGACTGGAGGGGCGCGCGGCACTGGAGAAGTACGTCGCGTTTACGCAGGACCTTCAGGCCAGGGCGTACGCGACGGCGGCACGCCGTTGCCGGGAACGTTTCCCGCAGTGCGGCGGCTTCATCGTGTGGATGGGCCACGACTGCTTCCCCTGCCCGGCCAACAACTCGCTGATCGATTTCGAGGGACGGCCCAAGCCGGTCTGCGCGGAATTGAAGAAGATATTCACGGGGGGGCAGGCATGAACCCGGAACCGGCGCACTTTTGGAGTGCGGCGGCCATGCCGCCGCTTTTCTTCGCCGGGCCCATATTCACGAGCCGAAAGCGCGCTGT
>CAIJOU010000052.1 GCA_903822375.1 Candidatus Hydrogenedentota bacterium | reverse complement strand
GTCACAATCAAATGGGCCGGAACTCGGATGCTCGACGAGCATCGTATCAAACACGGGGCCGAATTATCCTCTTGTCGGCCAGTCCACGTACACCAATCCATCAATCACCGTCTCATCGCTTTGCGGCGGCACGTTCGCAGTTGGCACCAAGTGGCTTCCGGTGTAGATGCGCCTCATCTGCCTGAACAAGCGAACATGAGCGGCCCCGATGCCTCCACCGAGCCGCGTGAAGAACGCCGCCGAAATTATTGAGGCCGCCACGGGTCGTCCGCCGTCTCCCGAGCCCTTCCTGCGCTATCTCGAGGAGAAATACGCGGTGCTCTACCCCGCGTAGCCGCAGGGTGAACGTAATCTGCAGGGTTGGTGCAGTTCCGCAAAGCGGAATGGAACCCACCCTACTCCTATTCCGCGGCTTTCACCGGCAAATACAACGCGCTCGGATGCGTCTTGTCCATGTGCACACGGTTGTGTGCAACGCGCATCTCACAGCCGGAGACGGGATGGTCGGCGCCGGTGTTGCAGTTCACCTCATAGCGCGGCCAGTTGCTGCTGGAAATGTGCAGCCCGATTCGATGGCCCTTGTTGAAGACCCAGGCGATGCTCCACAGGTCGATGTCGAGTTCCACCAACTCATCCGGTCCCTTCAACAGCGGTGCCGGACCGTCAAAACCGAAACGGGTCTTGACCCGGCGGATGTTGTCCAGCATCAGGATTTCCCGACTGTCGCCCTCCGGAAACACATCCACCAGCTTCGCGGTAAAATCCGTGTCGGGCGCATCGCTGGACACATGCAGATGGACGCGCACGCGCCCGGTAATCTCCAACGGTTCCTGCAGGGGACTTGTTTCGAACTTCAACAGGTCTTTTCGGGTGGTGCTGAACTTCCTCTGGTCGTAGGGCCCCCACTTCATGTTCTGCATAAGATTCGCCCCGCCGTAGTTGGGGTAGGGATCGTGCGGGTCAAAGGTATATCCAAGAGATGCCGCTCCGTCGGGAAGCGCTTCACTGCGCAGTGTGTTGTCGCCGGCCAGATAGAATGGCTTCTCTGTCGTGGGATACGGCGGCCATGTCTCTGCAGAACGCCACTCATTTCCCGGCGCATTCGGGTCCCGATCATCGCCCATAACGTAGTAATGGACTTTGGGTATGCCGTCCAGCGCGTGCTCATCCCCCTTGAGATGGGCCGCCATAAACTGCTTCCTTATCCGACCTATATCGAGCGAATGCCTGTTCTCATTGAAGCGATACTCGTCTGTGTCATCCCCCAAATGCGCCGTCCACCGCATGATCAGGTAGTTATTTCCCCGCGCGCCTTCTCCACCCTCCTTTTCCCGTGAAAGGAACCCGTTGATGGTGCCCTGGGCAAAGATGTCATACCAGCCGTTCACAAACAGTCCGGGCGCCGTTATCTCCGAGGCCCGGGCGATCGCATCGTAGTAGGACCAGAATTCGTCATAGCGGGGGTGGCTCTTGTAAAGCGTCGTGACCTCGGGCTGGCCCACCAGAAACAGCCAACCTTCAACCAGGTTCTCCAGGAAGACGCCGCCGTGATAGGTCACGTCACTGTAAAAGTTGGAGGGAACAAGGCACAGATACTGCGCGGCAAGGTCATGGGTCGCCGGTGCCATCATAACCTGTGTCATGGCGAGCGCTGACTCACCATACGTCCCAATGCGGCCGTTGCACCAAGGCTGCGCCTTTATCCATGCCACCGTGTCAGCCCCGTCCGTAACCCCGTTCCGCCATCCGTCGTAGTAAAACACATGGGCCTTGCCCATGCTCCCGCCCATGCCGCGCACATCCTGCACCACCACGGCATACCCGTCTTTTATATAGCCCGAGTAGTCGAAATCGCGGCCGTAAGTGCTGCGGACCAGAATCGCCGGCCATGGTCCCCCCTCGACCGTGGGCAGATACACGTCTGTTGCCAATCCGGTCCCGTCGGTCATGGCAACCAGTTCAAACTTGCGGGCTCCCGCATCCGTCCCCTTCCCAAACCAGTCCGCGCCTGAAATGCAACTTGCTGCCAATGCGACTGAAAGCAGCAGCCAACTTCCTGTGCCTCTTCTGCATCCGGCCTGCGTCATTTTCTCTCCCTCTCGGAGCGCCGCGCTCAGCGCTGGCACTCACCGCAGAACGTGGAAGTATTCCGTCCCTCTGCCAGTCGCTTGAGGTAAACGGCCATCTCCATCGCGTGGTAGTCACC
>CAIJOU010000051.1 GCA_903822375.1 Candidatus Hydrogenedentota bacterium | reverse complement strand
TCAAGTATTTACAATCTGTAAACGGGACCTTCCCAGAAACCTACCGGAGTCCGCCATGAACTACCGTAATTGTCTGCTGGTGTTTCTTGCACTGTTCCCCTCATGCCTTGCCGCGCATGCCGCCGACCTTGCAGCGGCAGTGGCGGCACTGCCACCGCTGCCCTCGGAAATGAAAGCCGCACCAAAAGGTGACTGGCTGATTCAGCGGATGGAGCAGAGGACGGGGGTGTTCCGCACGGAAAATGAGAATGAAATCACCATGACCAACGGCCTTGTCCGGCGGACTTGGCGCGTCGCGCCGAACGGGGCCACGGTGGCGTTCGACAATCTGATGACCGGCGTGTCCATTCTGCGCGGTGTGAAGCCGGAGGCGCGGATCAGCATCGCCGGACAGCCGTACGACGTGGGCGGACTGGACGGGCAGCCGGACTACGCCTATCTTCAGCCGAGTTGGCTAGAGAAGATGACCGCCAATCCGAATGCATTTCAGTGCACCGGTTTTGAGGTCGGTGTGACGGCGGAGCGTTTTCCCTGGAAACGGGTGCGATACGCGGCGGACCTGCCGTGGCCCGCGCCGGGCGCCTCAATTGTGTTTCACTATGCCCCGCCGCAGGGCAAGCTGGAAGGCGTCGTGATTTCTGTCCACTATGAAATGTACGATGGGATTCCGCTGGTTGAGAAGTGGTTCACGCTTGAAAACGGCAGCGGCAAGGCAATCACGCTGGACAGCTTTGTGAATGAGATTCTGGCCGTGGTGGAAGCGGAGTCCGTGGTGGACACTCGGGAAGACTGGGAGCGGCCGAACCTGTATATCGAGAGCGATTACGCCTTCCACGGGATGGACGCGATGACCGGGAACCGGACCACGCACTGGATTCCCGATCCGCAGTACGCGACGCAGGTGAACTACGAACTCAAGACACCGGTATTGATGGAGAGCCGCCCACCCATCGGCCCCGACATCACGATTGCCGCGGGCGACCGCTTCGAGTCCTTCCGCACCTTTGAACTGGTCCATGATTCGACCGACCGCGAGCGCCGAAGCCTGGCGCAACGCCGCATGTACCGAACCATATGTCCCTGGGCCACGGAGAACCCGATCCTGTTCCACGCGCGCAAGGCGAAGACGTCCGATGCACGCCTGGCCATCGACCAAACGGCAGAAATCGGCGGCGAAATGGTTATTCTGAGTTTCGGCAGCGGGTTCAACATGGAAAACGAGAAGCCCGGGTACATCGAAGAAATCAAGGAACTGGTTGAGTACGCCCACAGCAAGAACGTGGAACTGGGCGGGTACTCTTTGCTGGCGAGCCGCAAGGTCAGCGAAGAAGACGACGCCATCAACCCCGAAACGGGCAAGCGCGGCGGGGCCATCTTCGGTGATTCCCCGTGCCTCGGCAGCAAATGGAGCGAGAAGTATTTCGCGAAGCTTACCAGCTTCATTGAACAGACTGGATTGGATCTTTTGGAGCATGACGGGTCCTATCCGGGTGATCTGTGCGCTTCGGACAAGCACCCGGGGCACAAGGGGCTCAAGGATTCGCAGTGGACGCAATGGAAAAAGATTACCGACTTCTACCGCTGGTGCCGGGCGCGGGGCACCTATCTCAACGTGCCAGACTGGTATTTCCTGACGGGGTCGAACAAGACGGCCATGGGTTACCGGGAAGTGAACTGGTCGCTGCCGCGGGACCGGCAGATCATTCTGGGCCGCGAGAATATTTTCGACGGGACCTGGCAGAAAACCGTCAGTATGGGGTGGATGTTCACGCCATTGGTCGAGTATCAGGGCGGCGGCGCCGAGGCTACACTTGAGCCATTGTCACAGCATCTGGACGCGTATGAGGCACACCTCGCGCAGAACTTCGGGTCAGGCGTTCAGTCCTGTTACCGCGGTCCGCGCTGGTACGACACGGACGAGACCAAGGCGGTGGTCAAGAAGTGGATTGGTTTCTACAAGAAGTATCGTGACATTCTCGACTCCGACCTTGTGCATGTGCGCCGGGCGGATGCTCGAGATTTGGACTGCATGCTGCATGTGAACCCGTGGACCAAGGAGAAGGGGCTTGCCATGGTCTTCAATCCCCTGGACCAGGCGGTGGAAAAGACCATAACGCTGCCGCTGTACTACACGGGCCTTGGCGAGACTGCCCGCATTCGTGAGCAGGAAGGAAAAGCGCAGGAATACAAGCTCGACCGGGTGTACAAGGCGCAAGTGCCCGTGAAGATTGCCGCGCACGGTGTGACGTGGCTGGTGATTGAGTGATTCGAACGAACACGGAGCGGCTCGGACAAACACAGGGATTTTGCACGATGAAGCACAACCAACTTGATCGGCGTGAGTTCCTTGGCGCGATGGCCGTATCGGCGCTGCTTACCGGCCGGGCAGGGGCACAGCCCACAGAGCCGCGCAAGCCCAACATCGTTTTCATTCTGGCGGACGACATGGGCTACGGGGATTTGGCCTGTCAGAATGCGTCCTCCAAGATTCCGACACCGAATCTGGACCGGCTTGCCATGCAGGGCATGCGCTTTACCGACGCGCACGCTCCCACTTCCGTCTGCACGCCGACACGGTACGGCATACTTACCGGACGCTATTGCTGGCGGTCGCGCCTGAAAGAGCAGGTGCTTTGGCCCTGGGACCCGCCCCTGATCGAAGAGGGTCGGCAGACCGTGGCATCCATGCTTCAGAAAAGCGGCTACCGGACGGCCTGCATCGGGAAATGGCACCTGGGCTGGACATGGCCCTTTGTCAAAGACGTGGACAAGGCGCGCGACAAGGCGGTGCCGGTGGATGCGTTTGACTGGAGCAGGCCCATCACAGGGGGGCCCTGCGCCGTCGGGTTCGACTACTACTTCGGCGATGATGTGCCCAATTTCCCGCCCTACGTGTTCATTGAGAACGACCGCGCCCTCGCCGTGCCGAGCGCGCAGAAACCGGACAGCATGTTCTGCAATCCCGGTCCGATGCAGCCCGGCTGGAAACTGGAGGCCGTCATGCCGGCCATCACCCAAAAGGCGGCGGGCTGGATTGACGGTTGCGCGAAAGACACGCCCGAAAAACCCTTCTTCCTGTATTTCCCCCTGACCGCGCCCCACACGCCGATTGTTCCGACGGACGCCTTCAAAGGGAAGAGCAAGGCGGGAGCATACGGGGACTGGGTATGCGAGGTGGACTGGGCCGTCGGCGAGGTGCTTCAGGCGCTCGATCGGAACAAGCTTTCGGACAACACCCTGGTCATATTCACCAGCGACAACGGTCCGGAGAACAGCGCGTATGAGTGTGCCGAAAAATACGGACACTTCAGCATGGGCGGGTTGCGCGGCGTGAAGCGCGACACTTGGGAGGGCGGGCACCGGATTCCGTTCATGAGCCGGTGGCCTGGACATATCCCGGCAGGCACGACGAGCAGCGAGATCATCTGCCTGACCGACTTCATGGCGACTGTGGCGGCACTGCTCGGTATCACGCTTTCCGGCGACGTCGCGGAGGACAGTTACAACATACTGCCCGCGCTGCTTGGGGAAAAGCTTGACCATCCCCTGCGCGAGGCCACGGTCCATTGCAGTTGCAGCTGCAGATTTGCCCTACGCAAAGGAAACTGGGTCTACATCGACTATCCCACGGGCGACGACAACAAGGAGCCCGTATGGTTCAAGGAACAACGGAGGTATGCTCCGCATAATTCCCCCGGTGAGCTTTACGACCTTAGTAAGGATCTCCCGGAGCGGACAAACCTGTACGCGGAACACCCCGATATTGTGGCGGAGTTAAAGGCGCTGCTGGAGAAATACAAGGCCGACGGCCGCAGCGTGCGCCGGTAGCTGGGCGGCATTCCACCATGGAGCGAACAACATGAGCGACGCATGCATGGACAGAAGAGGTTTCCTGGGCGCGGTGGCCGCATCGGCGTTGATGGCGGGATGCGAAACGGCGGCGGCTGAGAAAGAACGCCCGCCGAATATTGTGTTCATGCTCATCGACGACATGGGATATGCCGACATTGGATGTTTCGGCAGCACCTTCTACGAAACGCCGAACATCGACCGGCTCGCCAAGTCGGGGATGCGCTTCACGCAGGCGTATGCCGCCTGCCCGGTCTGTTCGCCGACGCGCGCGAGCATCATGACGGGCAAGTACCCGGCACGGCTCAAGCTAACCGATTTTCTCAAGGGGAGCAAGAGTCCCGAGGACTCCCCCCTTCTACCGGCACTGTACCGGGATGAACTGCCCCTCGAAGAGGTGACGGTGGCCGAGGTGCTGCGGCAGGCGGGATACGCCACCGGCCACGTGGGGAAATGGCATTTGGGCAAGAAGGGATTCTGGCCGGAGGACCAGGGCTTTGAGTTCAATTACGGCGGTTGCTACAGCGGCATGCCCAGGAGTTACTTCTGGCCCGACTGGGAAGACAATCCGCCAATCAAGGGCAGCTTTGACGGGG
>CAIJOU010000050.1 GCA_903822375.1 Candidatus Hydrogenedentota bacterium | reverse complement strand
TGAACTCTTCCATGGTCAACGGCGCCCGGCTCATTGGCCCCGCGATTGCCGGTTTTATGATCGCCGGCGCGGGTGAGGCCCTGTGCTTTCTGCTCAACGGACTGAGTTACATCGCCGTGATCGCCGGGCTGATGATGATGCGCATACAGCCCGGTGTGCGCGCAGGCCGCCGGACCGCGGTGCTCGAAAGCCTCCTGGAGGGGATTCGCTACGCCTTTGGTTTCCGGCCGATCCGTTCGCTGCTGTTTCTGCTCGCGCTGGTCAGTCTGGCCGGCGCGTCGTATGCGCAACTCCTGCCGATCTTCGCCCAGCAGGTCCTGCACGGCGATGCGCGCACGCAGGGTTTTCTCGTCTCGGCCGCCGGCGCGGGCGCGCTTGCCGGAGCGCTGTACCTTGCAGGGCGGCGCAGCGTGCTCGGGCTGGGGCGGGTGATCGCATGGGCGCCCGCGGTGTTCGGTTCCGGTCTGATCGCCCTTGGGCTGTCGACGCGGCTGTGGGTGACACTGCCGGTCATGCCCGTAATCGGGCTTGGAATGATGGTGCACATGGCGTCAACAAACACCCTGCTGCAGACAATCGTCGACGACGACAAGCGCGGGAGGGTGATGAGCTTCTACTCGATGGCGTTCATGGGCATGGTTCCGATCGGAAGTCTAGTCGCCGGCATTCTGGCGCAGTTCATCGGAGCGCCGTTGACGGTGGTCATTGGCGGGATCTGCTGCATCGCCGGCTCGGTCGTCTTCTCCCGGCAGCTTCCGGCCCTGCGCACGCTCATCCGCCCCATCTACCTGCAGCAGGGAATCCTCCCTGAAGCCGGCGGCGGCCTGCCGTCGGTCGGCGTTATCCTTCCGTAAGGACTTGCGGAACCTCAGACTTCCTGATCCGGGTCTGGATTGCGGGCAGTTTTCGGATGGGGAAATGGCCGGACATGCCCTTCTCCCTCCCCTTGACAAGGGAAGGGCCGGAGAGGCGTTCCTCGTTTTCCGCGAAGAAGAACGGCGGCATGGCCACCGCACCCAATAGAGTGCCAACTCCGGTTCCGACGGGATCAGGAAATAGAAGCGTTCAGCCTTCCGCGCTTGCGCGCAGGGTCAGCACCGCGCGGGTGCCTTCACCGGGTTTGGAGAAGAACTCAAGCGTGCCGCCGTGTTCACGAACGATGTTGAACGAGACCCATAGACCGAGGCCGGTGCCGCCGAGGTGGCGCTTGGTGGTGAAGAAGGGGTCGCCAAGACGCTTGAGGTTCTCCTTGGAAATGCCGGCGCCCTCGTCGCTGACCACGATGAGCACGGTCCCGTTTTCGGCCGAGCGCGATGCGCTTACTGTCACGCCCTTGTCCCGGCCCGAAAGGGCCTGGCAGGCGTTTTGAATCAGATTGATTAGAACCTGTTCGATGCGCTGGCGGTTGGCGATGACGGCGGGCAGGTTCTCCTCGCAGGACACCGAAAAATGGTCGGTGGATTTCTTAATCATGCTGGACAGCAGTGCGGCGGCGGACCCGATGACGGGCTGGATGTCGATGGGCGACAGGGTCTCCTCGGGGCTGTAACGGGCGAAATCACGCAACTCGGTGACGATGCCCTCGATGCGGCGCGATGCGCTCATGATGTCCCTGAGCATCTTGGGATATTCTTCGCGGCCCTTCGAATAGTCGAAGCCGCCGATAATGAAATCACCCATGTCCCCATACGCCCGTTCCAATATGGGGTGGATGCTGGCCCAGGCGTCGGCAAGCAGATTGGTGTTGGACATGATGGTGTGGTTCGGATTGTTAATCTCGTGCGCGACACCCGAGGTCAGGATGCCGAGCGACACCATTTTGTCGGCCTGAAGCAACTGCTGGTTGCGGACATTGGCCTCCTCGCGTGCGCGGACCTGCTCGGTAATGTCCATGAGCGTGCCCGCCAGCCGGACGGGCTTTCCGTCTTCGCTGTAAACCGTCTCGGCCTGGGCGGACAGGTGGCGCAGCTCGTCACCGGACAGGACAACGCGAAATGCGGCGCGGAAGGCCCCCTCCTGCCTGACCACCGCGGCCCTTAAGCTGGCCTCGGCCTGCTGGCGGTCTTCCGGATGAACACGCTGGATAAAATGCTCGAACGAAGGTTCCACGGCCTGCGGTTCGTATCCAAGCAGCCGGAATGTCTCATCAGACCAGTGTGCCGTACTTCCAGCATAGTCCCAATTCCAGTCGCCGAGATGGGCCATGTGCTGGGCCTCGGCGAGACTGGCCGCGCTTTCGCGCAATTCCTCTAGGGTTTTCGTGTGCTGGTCTATCCTGTCGCGAAGCACCTCATTGACACGCGACAGTTCCTGGGTGCGTTCGTGGACACGCAGTTCCAGTTGCTCATGGGACTGCTGGAGGGCGCGCTCGCTTTCGCGCAGGGCCTCCGCCTGCTCGCGCTCGCGCATGCGCGCCGCGCGCTGCATGCCCGCCAGCAGGCTCACCCCAACGCTCGCGGTCACCCAGATGAACTGGCGCGCGATGGCGCCGGAGTCGCTCAGGTTGAACTGAACGAAGACAAGATTGACCAGGAGGAGGCTGCCAAAGGTCGACACCAGACCGGGTCCCACGCCTCCCAACGCCGCCGAAACCACCACCGCCGGATAGAAACCCAGGTAAGGCGCTGGAGACAACGCCCACGGCAACAGCCAGCGGAGCAGCCCGGCCAGTGCAGTCGAGGCCACCGCCAACCCGTAACGGGACAGAAGACCGGCGGAGTTCCCACGCGGGGAATGACTTTCACGCGGACGGCCATCCGTCATATTTGGCGCCTCCTTTGCTCCGTTGCGGGAAACTTCTTTATGCCAACCGAACCGGTCAATTATCCACCATTTCCACGGGGGGAAGACAGTGCCCGCGCCAGGCCGCCCTGCGCAGCGTCCGGCATCGCCCGACGCCCCGATGAGCGCGGGCAGGCGGCAACAAAATGCGCTTGAAAACTACAGCGGGCGTGCGGCCCGGAGGGTCAGCACGGCACGGGTGCCTTCACCGGCTTTGGAGAAGAACTCGAGCTTGCCCCCGTGTTCGCGGACGATATTGAAGGACACCCAGAGCCCGAGGCCGGTGCCGCCGAAGTGACGCTTGGTGGTGAAGAAGGGGTCGCCCAGGTGATTTATGTTCTCTTCGGATATGCCGACGCCTTCGTCTGTGACGACAATGACCACGGCTTCGTCTTCCGCCGCGTGGGAGACACTCACCGTGAGACCCTTTTCGCGGCTGGGAAGGGCCTGGCAGGCATTCTGGATCAGGTTGATCAGAACCTGTTCCAGGCGCTGGCGGTTGGCCAGGACTTTCGGCAGGTCTCCAGTATGGGACACCGTGAAGTGGTCCGTGGATTTCTTGACCATGCTTGAAAGTAACAGGCAGGCGGACTCAATGACGGGCTGGA
This sequence comes from Candidatus Hydrogenedentota bacterium, assembly GCA_903822375.1. GTDB lineage: Bacteria > Hydrogenedentota > Hydrogenedentia > Hydrogenedentales > CAITNO01 > CAITNO01. Next base: position 20,218 of record CAIJOU010000050.1, on the reverse strand, counting down.
CCTCGATGGGCGAGAGGGTTTCCTCGGGGCTGTACCGGGCGAAATCCCGAAGTTCAGTGACGATGCCCTCGATGCGGCGCGAGGCGCTCATAATGTCCTGGAGCATCTTGGGATACTCTTCGCGGCCCTTTGAATAATCGAATCCGCCCACGACGAAATCGCCCATGTCCTCATACGTCCGCTCCAGTATGGGGCGGATGCTGGTCCAGGCATCGGCAAGCAGGTTGGTGTTGGACATGATGGCATGGTTCGGGTTGTTGATTTCGTGCGCGACACCGGAGGTCAATATGCCGAGCGACACCATCTTGTCGGCCTGGACAAGCTGCTGGTGGCGAACCTTGGCCTCTTCGCGGGCGAGCACCTGGTCGGTGATGTCCATCAGGGTGCCTGCCAGTCCGGCGGCCTTTCCCCATTCGTCGACAACCGCCTCGCCCTGGATGGACAGGTGGCGCACCTCGTCGTTGGGCAGGATGACGCGAAACGCGTCGCGGTGCCGTTCATTGCGGGACGCCGCCCCTTTCAGGCCCGCATCCACCTGCAGGCGGTCATCCGGGTAGACCCGCTGGATAAAGAGGTCGTAGGACGGAACCACGGACTGCGGCTCAAACCCGAGCAGCCGGAATGCTTCGTCCGACCAGTGGGCGGCGTCCGTGGCAAAGTCCCAGGTCCAACTGCCAAGGTGGGCCATGCGCTGGGCCTCGGCCAGCCGGGCGGCGCTTTCGTGCAGCGCCTCGTTGGCGGTTGCCAGTTCGCGGGTCCGTTCGCGGACCCGCTGTTCCAATTCGTCATGGGAGCGCTGCAGTGCGCGTTCGCTCTCGCGCAGGGCGTCTTCCGCCCGTTTGCGCTCGCTGATGTCCGTATTGGTTCCGAACCATTGCGCAACGCGGCCTTGCGGATCCTTGAGCGGCAGGACGCGGGTCAGGAACGGTCGCAAGTTGCCGTCAGCGCCGCACAATGGAAATTCCATGTCGAATGGCTCGCCGGTGGCAAGCGAGGTCTTCCACCGGTCCACAACTTTCGGCAGCATGTCGGGGTCGTGCACGCTCTGCCAACCCCAGCCTTCCATTTGTTCCGGGGTGGTGCCGGTGTATTCATACCAGCGCTGGTTGTACCAGAAGATGTATCCATCGGCATTGGCAATCCACGCCAGTTGCGGCATGGCATTGGCCATCGAGCGGAACTTTTCCTCGCTCTCCCGCAGGGCATTTTCCGCCCGCTTGCGCTCGGTGATGTCGATGGAAGTGTTGGCCAGGAAGATCGGCATTCCGGTGTCCGGGTTCTTAACCGTAAAGGTTGTCGCGTGCACATCCACCAACCGGCCGGTGATGAGGTTCTGGTATTGCATTTCCCCCTCCCAGAAGCCCTTGCCCTTGAGGAGTTCGGGCAGGACCTCGTTCTCCACCTTGTCCCTGAGATGGGCGGGTACAACCTGGAGAATATGGGTTCGCTCAACCGCTTCGGCAGACAGGCCCAGCATCTCGGAGCCGGCTTCGTTGATAAAGACCAGTACCCCTTCAAGAGTGGCCACGCTGACAAACTCGCGGGAGTGCCGGACCACGGATGCCAGTTTTTGCACCTCCTGCTCCGCCCGTTCCCGTTCAGTGACGTCCAGCACGAGCGACAGGATCGAGCGCAGCGCCCCCGATTCGTCGATCAGAGACGAGTTGTACCACTCGCAGTGGGCCACGGAACCGTCCTTGCGGTAGTTGCGGTTGTATGAAAAGCGGCGCGGATTTGAGCCGCTCCGCAACTCCCCGCTGACCTCGGCGACCTGTGCCTTGTCCTCCTCGTATATCCAGCGGAGGTCCTCCATCCGTTTTCCCAGCACATCTTCGGCGCTCCAGCCGAAGACCCTTTCGGCCGCGCCGGACCAGCGGACCAGGCGCATGTCCGGTCCCCACTCAATGACCGCAAGCGGCGAGTTGTCCACGTGGTACGTTAACCGCCGGGTCAACTCATGTATCTGCTCCTCGGCCCGCTTGCGTTCGGTGATGTCCAGCGTGGTGCCCACATACTTGACCAACTTCCCATTCGCGTCAAAGTACGGGTTTGCCAAGTCGGCCAGCACGCGCACACTGCCGTCGGCGCGCACAATTTTATGCTCTAGCTCAAACACGGACCCGGCGCGCAGCGCCTCGCGGAACGTCTTGTCCAACAACTCCCTGTAATCCGGATGTATGAAATTCTTTATCATCACCTCGTACGGTGGAGACGACGAGCCGGCCGGCAGTCCGTAAATGCGGCATTCCTCATCGGACCAAATGGTCTCCTGGGTGTCGGCCAAAAACTGCCAGCTTCCCATATGTGCAATTCGCTGGCCTTCCGACAGCAGAAACCTCGTGTCCTCCAACTGCCTCTCCGCCCGCTTGCGTCCGGTGATGTCCCTGGCCGCTCCGATGTTCTTCACCGGTGTTCCCGCGGCGTCCCGGAGGATGACGCCGCTGTCGGACCATTCCGCGTAGCTTCCATCGCTTGCGCGCAGGCGATACTCGATATTGTAAGCTTCGCCTTGCCGAAACTTCTCCAGGATTGTCTCCATCACACGGGGGAGGTCCTCGGGATGAACGTACTCCATCCATCCGGCGAGTGTGCGGGGAAAGGCTCCGGCGGCATATCCCAAACACCCGTCAATATCGCCGAAGAAACGCGCTTCCCCCGTCTGGATATCCCGTTCGTAGATGAAATCATTGCTGCACTGCGCGGCCAGACGAAAGCGCTCCTCATTCTCCCGCAACGCGGTTTCCCGGTCGTAAGCCGCGGCCTTGTCGCGGCTTCGCCGGTAGAGTTCGGCGACGACACTCATGAACAGGCCCATGCCGAAGAAGACCGCGAGTCCCAGGCGGTCAATAGGCGATGTGACCGTGAACTCTCCGACCGGCGGCAGTATCCAGACCATCGCCGCGAGACCCGCCAAGGCCGTGGCCACCAGTCCCGGCCCGAACCCGCCCAGCAGCGCCGCCAACATCATCGCCGGGTAGAAGGTGACATACGTGGGCAATCCTGGGCCAACCCATGCCGTCAGCATCAGGCGCAGCCCGAACGCCGTCAGCACCGCCAGGAGCGCCAGGGCGTAGCGCAACACCCACCCCAGGAACGTTTGCTGCCGGAGACGCGCCAGCAACGCATTCTCCCGCCACGCTTCCTCCACCGCTTCCAACCGGACTTCCGCGGACTCCCCCCTGCGCCTGGATGCCAACGCCGCCACGCACATGTAGACCAATCCGGTGACCTGCGTGACCCGCGTGACCCATTGCAGGGGAGAGTCCTTCACGGCAATCAGCGTGGAACCGGCCAGGCCGCCTGCCAGCAGCAACAGACCCAGCGCGTACCAGTGGAGGAACGGTGACGGGGCGCGGCGGTTGGACTGCAGGAGAAGAACGGCAGTGAGCACGAAGAGCGCCACAGCCGCGCAAACCACCAGGCCGCGCACTACCGTGCTGCCCTGGCCCTCGATAAAGAAGGTTGGCATCCGGCCGGCCTGGGTGGCCCAAATGACCAACCCCATCGCGGCCGCGCCGCCCGCGTAGACGGCCGTGAGCCACGCGGCGGTATTCCCCAGGCGTGTCCTGCGCCGGAAAGTGACGACCACGCCGGCAAAATGGCAGAGGGCCGACAGCAGGAGGGAAGTGTTGTAGACAGCGAAGCCCTTGTCCAGATTCTGAGAGAATCCGGTAGTCCAGGCCGTCACCCCGATGTTCGACATCAGCAAGCCGCAACCCAGCATCAGTACGCTGGGCTGGCCGTTGGCCAGGAAACTGCGGGCCACCGGAAACAGCACAAACGCAAACGCGAGCACCGTGGCTCCGACGTGGAGAAACCAGAAGAGGACGGGATTGGGCCATGCGGTCCGCAGGTCCGCCACCCACAAGACCGCCACCGCCCCCCAACAACAGCGGGATCGGCAGCCACGCCAGCATCCGGACGCGATGGGTGCGGGAATCGGCTGAAGCATCCAAACGCCGTGTGGCGGACACTCCTTCAGCCAAGCGGACCTTCCCGGCCTCTTTGTTGCGAGATTCCACGGTCCAATGCTCTCCAGGCAGGCTTATAACTTTTCGCATAATAATCCATTGCAAGATGGTCAGACAAGCCGTTCCGAGCGCATGAAGGCGGTTAACTAAAGGTGCCGCACTGGATTCTATGAACCCCTGAACGTAAGCCCGAACTCTCATCCCAGATAGGACAATGGATGTTTCGGCAGTCCACGCCAAAAAGAAGGACGAAAAGGACCTAAGAGACGGAAAAGACGAATTGATCCCTCTCCATTGGGTGAGAGTTACAGCGACCTCTGAGCGCACATGAAACGTGCGGCATCGTGGATGTCGCAGGGAGGTCCCGTTGCCCTTCCCCGGTAATATGCGAACGCCATACGCCGGGCGCAGAAAGAAGGCCCGTGATGCATCGTTCGCTTACGGATGCGCCCTATTTCGGAAGGAAGCGGTACTCCAAGAGCACCGAGCCCGGCGCTTTGTCGATGTCCAGCACTATGCCGCACAGGTCGGCACCTTTCATCGTCCTGGCTGCGCCGGGGATATAGCCGGGAGACAAAATCACCTCGTAGTCCGCCGCGGGGTCGATTTCGTTGAGTGCGCAGGTGAATCCCGTGTAGGGGGACTGATGCCTGCGGAATGCCACAACCATTCCATCGCCCTCGACCGGGCGGTGGTACTGAAGCACGCACCAGTCCTTGGGGCTCGTTGTGATGTCCGTCAGCGCGTATTGGTTGCCGAAGTAGTATTTGCGGATGCGTTTGCCCTCCACGATGGCCGCGCGCAGCATCTCGCGGGGATAGGCTTCGGGCCGCGTGTCCTCGCAGAAGGAAATGCCGCCGTTGAATCCGCTGCGGAATTCATAGGGGTCGGCACCCATCTGTCCGCTGGCATTGAACGGAACATAGCGGCTGAGCCCCGCTGTCATAACCTGGTTCTGCAATGCCGCCTGATGGAAGTCCTTGTTCATCAGCGGATTGATGGTGGCGTCGGTGCGCCACAGGGGGATGGCGCGGGCGCACAGTTCCAAATCGATACGGCCGCCGCCGGAGGCGCAGTTGTCGATGGCGATGCCGGGATGGGCGGCGCGCATGTCATCCCACCAGCGGTACAACCCCTCCACGTAGCGTATCTCGGCCATGCCCACGCGGTCCGGTCCGGCGGCAGCGTCGAGCTTCTGCCACAAGGGGGCATAGGACACCGCGTTGTCGATGCGCACCCAGTTCAGGCCGTAGGTGTCGATAAGACCGCCGATATAGTCAGTGATGTACTGGCGCGCTTCGGGCACGGCGAGATTAAACATACCCCAGCCGCCGCCGTCGGGAAACACGACCCATTCGGGATGCTCAACGGCCATGAGCGTGCCCGGACAGATGCGTTCCGGCTCAAACCACATGAGAAACTGCAGCCCGGCCCGGTGCACGGCCTCGGAAAGGGGTTTCAACTGGTTCGGGAACCGGGTTGTGTTGAAGCCGCGTTCCACCGGCAGGACGTAGTTGCCCACGGTGGGGAAATTGTCCTTCCCGTAGTAGGCGTCGTACCAGTAGCATTCAAACCCCAAGTCCTTGCCGGCGTCGAGATGGGCAAGCGCCTGGGCCTCGGTGCATTGATCCATTTCATAGAAGGCGGTGCTGAGATGGGCAATCGGCGGTGTGACGACTTCGCCGTGCACCCTGGGCACGATGTGGCGCAGCATGGTGGCGCGCCAAAGATTGCCGGCCCGCGCCGGGTCGCCGCCGGCCCAGCGCATGAGCAGGATGCGCGGCGTGCGTATCGACTCGCCCGGATGGAGCGCGAGGTGGAGATTCTGCATGCCCGCCTGAAGCGCGACGGTTCCGTCGCGGTTCTCCACGGCCGCCGACCATTGGCCGGTCCAGCCGATGCCCACCACCGCGCCACCGCCGTTCCACTGCATGTTGAAGAAGGGGCAGGCACCCAGGGAGGAACGCCCCGCATTGGGCGCGAAAGCGCGATGCTGGCCCGGGGCCAGGGCTTCGCTGAACGGGAGCCAGTCATCGACGCCGCAGGTGCTGCGCAGGCTGTGGAAGGTGGCCGTGGCGCCGGGCTCGGACAGGAACGAGGCATCGAGCGCGCTCACCTGTTCCAGAACGGGCGTGTCGGCGTTGCCTTTGTTGGTGAAGTGAATTGTCCAATCGACACCGGGGCTGTCCGCAAAGACGGTCGCGACCGCACGCAGTTCCAGTTTCGTGGCCGGGTCGGTCAGGATAAGCGACCGGCGCTGTCCGCCGTCAACGGATTCCAACTCAACACGCCGCTCCCAAGTGGGCAGCACCTTGTCTGAAGGATTGCCGCCGCAGACGAAAGAGAACGGCCACTTCGTTTCGACATCGCCGCCGCGTCCCAGTTCATCCAGGTAGATCTCGGAGCCATCCTGCAGCACCGCGCGCGCATCAGCCCAGTCCGCCTGATCGAAGGAGCGGCTGTCACCGCCATTGTCGACGATGAGGTTGAATTCCTGCGCCCCGTCCAGCGGCACTTCAATCGCGCGGGGCGCCCCGCCGGGCCGCATCACGTCCGTCTCGAACAGGGCCCGGCCCGCCGCTTCGACATGGAAGCGCACGGACGCGACGGAATTGTCCACGTTACGGTCCAGACCGATATTGGCGCGAAAGGTCCTGCCCGGCTGGGGAAGCACGACGCGGACCACGGAGTGGGAATTGACGCCGATGCCATGTTCGCAGGTCTTCTCCCCCAGCCGCATCGGGCCGCCGGCCGAACCCTTGCGGAACTTGGTGTCGCCCGGGCTGTCCTCGTGCAGAACAGCAACGTGGCCGGACGGCAGTTGCACTGCGTGATCCGCAAAAGCGCCTTCCGCCCACGTCTGATTAAGCCGCACATCCTCCGCGGGCGCGGAGAGAACAAGCATCGCCATAACCGTAATCGCGGAGATCATAGTCACCCTTTCCCCGTTGAGCGCCGTTACAGCCACACGGACATCATCGTCGAATAATAGCATGCCGGGTATCCGCGGGCGACCCGGGCGATGCCGCGCGGGCGGATTCCATCCGCTATAATGGAACTTTCCGGCGCCGGCGGTGTTTTAACTCACGACCCTGGATGGAGCAGCGGATGCAGGAAGTAGACGACTGGATCCTCGCGGCCCGGGCGCGCAACGGCGACCAAGCGGCCTTCACGGCGCTCGTGCGCCGTTACGAGCGTCCCATCATGCACTTTTGCGCGCGCATGATAGGCAACGCCTCGGACGCGGAGGACGTTGCCCAGGAGTGCTTCCTGGCACTGCACCGGAGCTTGGGGCGCATCGAGCCCCGGGCGCAGTTCTCCACCCTGCTGTTTGGCATTGCGCGAAACCTGACGTTGAATCATCTGCGCGACGGACGCCGCCGGGGCAGGCACATGTCCAGTCCGATGGAAGGGCTGGAGAAGGAACCCTCCACGGGGGACCAGCCCGACCGCCGGGCACAGGCGGCGGAAATCGGAACGGTCCTTATTGAGGCCATCAACGGACTGGCCCCGGAACACCGCGAAGTCCTCGTGCTGCGCGAACTCAGCCAGTTGGATTACGAGGCGATTGCTCAAATTGTCGGGTGCCCGATCGGCACCGTGCGAAGCCGGCTCGCCCGCGCCCGCGAGGCGCTTCGGGTGCGGCTGACGGAACAGGACATGCTGCCATGAAAAATGAACTCGGCGAAAACGATTTGGAGCTGCTGTCGGCCTGCCTGGACGGCGTGTGCGAAGACCCTGCCGCGCTGCGGGCGCGGCTCAATGCGGAACCCGAACTGGCCCTGCGGCTGCGCCAATTGCAGGCGGTACGGGCACGGCTGGCGGCGATTCCCGCGCCCAATCCCCCGGCCGATTTTGCCGCCCGGGTCACCAGGCGCGCCTTCGCGCGGAAGCTGCCCGTGCCCGGCGCGACATTCTGGATGTATGCCCTGCCCGCGGCGGTCGCGGTGCTGCTGGTGGTGGCTGTCGCGACCCACAGGCCGCCAAAGCAGGAAGCGGCCGCACCCGATCCAGATGCATGGCGGATTGCGCTGAATGCAGTCGCGGAATCGCCCGATGCGGAGACCATGGCCGAGTGGATCGATGAGGAACCAATACAGGACGAGACCTCGCCCGGCGACCTGGTGGGAACGCTCGCGGACCTGTCAGCCGGAGAGGCGGGCGGTCTGGAAGGCGCCGATATCGGCGGTCCTGAATCCAGCGCGTCCCTTATCGACATGATGGACCAGATGAACGATGTGGACGCGGCCGTGCTGGCAATGAGATTGAAGTCCGGTGCCTGAACCGGGAGTCACGACTGTGGAACAGGAGGCGAAGAAGATGAAACACCTGACCCTTTGGGCGGCCATGCTGGCCGTCTTGCTGGCGACGGCGTGGACCGTCGCGCAGGACAAGAACCCCGCGCCGCCCCCCCCGCCCGGGACGGCGGATGCGCAGCAGTCGCCACCGCAGAATCCGCCTGACGGCAAAGGCGCCAAGCACCCCGGGGCCCACATGGGCAAAGACGGCAACCAGGCCAAAGCGCGGGAGATGCTCGAACAGGTCATGATCGCGCGGCTGTCCAGCGAACTCAAGCTCAGCGACGAGCAAAGCGTGCTGCTCATGCGCCGTTTCACCGAATCGCGCGAGGAAAAGCAGGCGCTCAACAAGGAACGCGCAGAGATTATGCGCACGCTGCGCGGCATTGTCGACCAGAACAAAGACGAGTCGGCATTGAATGAATGCCTCGCCCGACTGCGTGACGTGGATGCAAAACTGGCCTCTCATCACCAGCGGCTTCAGGAAACTATGGGCACCGACCTCAGTCCGTGGCAGAAGGGCCGACTGGTGCTGTTTCTGGAGCAGTTTGAGGCAGACATACGACAGATGCTCCGGGACGCCCATGAACGCCGCAACGGACGGCCTTTCGGCGGTGCCATGGGCATGCAGCCCGGCCCGGGTATGCAACCGGGTATGCAACCGGGCATGCAGCCCGGCATGATGCCGCCCGGCATGCAACCAGGCCAAGGCATGCCCCCGCATCCCGGCATGAATCCGCCGGGAGGTGGACGCGGTCCCATGCAGCCCGGACCGAACGGTCCCGCCGGCATGTGGCCTCCGCAAGGCGCCCCGCAAGGACCGCCGCAGGGACCGCCGCAGGGGCCACCACAGGGACCGCCACAACCCCAGGCACCGGCAAAATAGCCGCATAGGGTCTTCTTGCTCCTGATCTTGCTCTTGCTCCAGTTTGGTAGTTCTAAACAATCCGAACAAGATTTAAGAGCAAGAGCAAGGGTGCCAATGCCAATTGGCTAAACGGTTCATACCGACTGCGGCGGGGACGCCGCAGCCACGAAGTGCACCCCTATGCACTGTCCCGTTGCAGGCAATGCTCGCGTGCGGATTCTGGTGTCCTTGTTTCCGGTGTGCCGGGGCGGCGGAATGTGCTAGGATTTCGGTTCTTGAACGGAAGGAGCACATTTCATGGATATCATCAATGCAGTCATTCTGGGCGTTGTGGAAGGCATCACCGAATTCCTGCCCATCAGCAGCACCGGCCACCTCATTCTGGTGGAGGATTATCTGCCCCTGGGCGGTTCCAAGGAATTTGCCGACGCGTTTGACGTGATCATCCAGTTGCCCGCCATACTGGCCGTGGTGCTCTACTTCTGGGGACGGCTCTGGCCGTTCGGCGGGGGCAAGGACCCAATGCCCACCATCCGGCTCTGGATGCTCATCGTGGCGGCGTTCCTGCCCGCAGCGGTCATCGGTTTTCTGGGCGCAAGCGCCATCAAGAAGTACCTGTTCACCAAGGGGGTTGTCGCGGGAGCGCTCATCGTCGGCGGCATTGTCATCATTGCCATTGAAAAGATCGGCATGAAGCGCCGTTTCGAGAAGGTTGATGAGTTCAAATTCCCCTCGGCCATTGCGGTGGGTTTCTTCCAGTGTTTGGCGATGATTCCGGGCACGTCGCGGTCGGCCGCCACCATCGTGGGCGGCATGGTCATGGGCGCGGCGCGGCCCGCCGCGGCCGAGTTCTCCTTTTTCCTCGCCATACCGACCATGATGGCGGCCACGGCGCATGACGTGCTCAAGCACGGGCTGCACTTCTCCGGCCACGAGTGGGCGCTCGTCGCGGTCGGCTCGGTGGCTTCCTTTGTGGTCGCCTATGCGGTCATCGCCGCGTTCATGCGCTACATCCAGACCCGCAGTTTTATCCCCTTTGGCTGGTACCGAATTGTGCTGGGGATCATCGTCATCATCGCGATGTTCGTCTGATCCAGAGCTTCCACCGCGCCATTGCGGGTTTTGGGCCGCCAGCGAGGACGAATGCCGTGCCGGACTTCCCGGTGCCCCCGGCTCAAGCTGATGAGAAGTATGGGAGGCATGGGAGGGATGGGAGTCTGAGGAGGACGTGCGACGGACTTTCTCGGCGAAGGGAGTTTCTTTCTTCTCCCCCACTCTCATATCTCCCATTATTCCCATACCTCCCATTCCCTCCATCCCGGACACCGCCTTACCCGCGGCGCGGTCCAATACTACGGTCACCGTTCCTCAACGATAGGAGGCTGATTCATGAAAGCGGTTCAGGACTGGGGCGTCTTCATGGTTCTGGCGCTGGCCGTCGGCTTGCCGGTGCATGCCGGGGACAACGCCATGTTGGTGCAAAACGGCACCAGCGCCTACCAAATTGTTGTGGCGGCGGATGCCAGCCCGTCGGAACAGCAGGCGGCCAAGGACATTCAGTCGCATATAAAGACCTGCACGGGAGCAGCGCTTCCGATTGTGAACGAAGCGCCGGAAAACGCACCCATGATTGTTCTGGGCTGCGGTCCGGTGGCAAAGGGGCTGGGCGTCGCCCCCACCCCCGCCGAATTGGGCGAGCAGGGTTACGTGCTCAAGACGGTGGGGCCAAATGTCGTGATTGCGGGAACACCGGCGGCGGGCACGCTGTATGGGGCCTACGAGTTTCTGGAGAACGCTTTCGGCGTGCGCTGGCTCGCGCCCGGTGTCACCAAGACCCCGCCCGCGAAGGACGTGGCGTTGCCGTCGCTGGACAAACTGGTGAAGCCCGCATTTCTCATGCGCGACATCTCCTATGCGTGGCCCGGCGGCGATGCCGATTTTCGCGCGCGGCAGCGCGAAAACGCGGGAAAAGGCGGACCTGACAACCCGCAGGGCGTCCAACACGCCCATGACGGCCGCTGCCACAGCTATTTCCGCTACGTCTCGCCCGAGGAATTCTTTGACACCCACCCCGAATACTTCAGCGAGATCGGCGGCGTCCGGCGCAGGATGGAGACGCAGCTCTGCCTGACCAACCCCGAGGTGCTGGACATCGTGACCGAGCGCATGCTCAAACGCATGAAGGAAGCGCCCGAATTCCGCCAGTACAACTTCTCGCAGTTGGATTATTACAACTACTGCCAGTGCCCGAAGTGCACCGCCATGAACGAGCAGTACGGCACCACCGGCGGCACGCAGTTCTGGTTCGTCAACCAGCTGGCCGAACGCACCTCGAAGGTGTACCCCGACAAGGTCATCGGAACGCTGGCCTACATGTACACCGAACAGCCGCCCAAGGGGCTGACCATGCATCCCAACGTGGCCGTGTGGCTCTGCCACATGTTCCCGAGCTGTGACAGCCATCCCATCGCCACCTGCCCCTACAACGCCGACTACAAACGCCGCGCCGAGGCATGGTCCAAGCTCACGTCGCACCTGTACATCTGGCATTACATTGTGGACTTCGCCCACTACTACAACCCCTTCCCCAATTTCGGCGCCATGGCGGCCGACATGAAGTTCTACCGGGACTTGGGCATGGAGGGAATCTACCTTCAGGGCATGGGTAACGGCGGGGGCGGCGGCGAGTTCAGCCTGCTGCGCCCCTATTACGGGATGAAGCTGTTGTGGAATCCCGATACCGATGCGAAGGCCGTGATGAACGAATTCCTGGACGGATACTACGGCGCCGCGGCCGCGCCCATCGGGGAGTACATCAAACTGCTGCAGGACAAGGTGGACAAGGAAGACATCCACATGCACCTGTACACCAACCCGGCACAGGGCTATCTGCCCGACGCAATCACGGACAAGGCGGCGGGCCTGTTCGATGCGGCCGAAGCCGCCGTCAAGGACGACGCCGAACTGCTGGAGCGGGTCCGGGTCGCACGCATGCCGTTGGTCTATGCCGGCCTGTTTCCGCGCAACGGCTACTCCATCGACAGCGGACTGCTGAGCTTCCGCGGCCCCCTCGTGCAGCTTCCGGAAACGATGGACTTTGTCGACCGCATGCAGAAACACGGATTCCGCGATATCCGTGAGGTGATGGGTGACATGAATCAGATGACGCTGCTGTGCGCCGTATTCAACCTTCCCCAGTCCGCCCCGTCCATTGGCAACGCCCGGCTGACGGCCGATGTCGTGCCCTTCTTCGGCGGGCGCGTGCTGTGCATCACCGACCGGAAGACGGGACAATGCATCACGGCCAACGAGGTGTCGCGCGGGCTCTTCTTCCCGTTCAATGGCGGCGAGGAAACGCGGCTGGGCGGGCTCTTCTCGCCGGAGGGCATGTTTGTCCAATTCAGCCAGGCAGAGACCACCCCGACCTCCGTCACGCTTACGGCCAAGGCAGGCGGTTTCGAACTCAAGCGCGTGATTCGGTTGGAGGGGGATGCGCCGACGCTCACCGTGGAAGTAACACTCACCAACACGGGCGACAAGCCGCGTGAGGCGAACCTGCGCAGCCACACCGAATTCAACCTGGGCGACCTGATGAAAACGCGGGTGGCTTTCACGGACCGAAAAGGACAGGAGATCCGCCGCGACATGCAGCCCGTCATTGCGGGGCTCCGCGAGGGGGAGCACTATCTCGACCAAAAGGCGCCCAAGGGTTCTTGGGTGTTCACCGGCACGAAGGGTCTGGAAGTGACCCAGTCCTTCGACGACGCCAAACTGGATTTCGCCTGGCTCTATGCCTATCCGGACTACCTCAACGAGCTTGAGGCCGAACTGTGGATGAAACCCGTGACTGTTGCGCCCGGCGAAAGCACCACTTTCGCCCAATCCATCACCGTGGGACCCATGCTGAAATAGAATTTGGGCGACCCCGAGATCAGCGTAATGCTGGTTGCGGCCCCGAAGGGGCCAAACAATAATAGCCCCGGGTGACCGTAGGGAACCCGGGGTTGACGAAACCAAACAAGAACGTCCCCGAAGGGGGCGAACAAATGAGGGACGCTTTCCGCATCGGAAAGCGTCCCTCGAAGTATCTGGTTAATGCTGTGATGACTAGCTCAGTTTCCAGTCCCCGCGGTACTTGCGCGTCAGCATCGAATTGATCGCGTCGTTGCCGATGAACTTCTCCGTCTTCGGGTCCCACTTCAGCTTGCTCTGAAGCATGGTCGCGATCTTGCCCAGATGGCCGATCGACGCTGAACGGTGACCCGCCTCGACGGGAGCGATGGGATCCGTCCTGTCGCGAATGCAGTTCAGGAAGTCGCGCACGTGGTTGCCTTCCTTGCGGAAGCGGAAATCATTGTCCTTGAAGTGGATGTGCATCAGGTCTTTGGAACTGGCGTGCAGGCCCTTGCGCGATACGTAGAGCCACTTGCCGTCCTCGCCGAACCACTGCGTGCCCGTGTCCTCGCAGTTCCTGAACACCTCGGGCATTTCCGCCTGGCTGCCCAACTGCAGGGTCGTGCCGTCCTCGTACTTGTAGTTGATGAGGTACTTGGCCGGGCCGTTGTACAGGTTGTTCCGCTCCGGCGACATTTCCCAAAGCACCGGCTCAATCTCACTCGGGCCGTGGTCATCCCAGCCCATGCCCATGTGCGCGATGTCGCCATGGTGGCCGATCCAGTCCATCATCTGGCCGCCGCCGAAGCCCATCCACCAGCGCCAGTTCCAGTCGAGCCGGTCCACGTGGTACGGCGCCCATTCGGCCGGACCCACGTAGAAATCGTAGTCCAGATAGTCGGGCGGCGCGGGATATTCATCCACCCACTTGGCGTTGCCGCCGTTGGGCAGGCCCACATTGATGTGGCTGATCTTGCCGAGGTAGCCGTTGCGCACCACCTCGCAGGCATACTTGAACTCCCCGCCGGAGCGCTGCATGCTGCCCACCTGGAGGATGCGCTTGTTCGCGCGGACGGCGTTCACGATGGCGCGGCCCTCGCCCAGCGACCACGACAGCGGCTTCTCGCAATAGATGTCCTTGCCCTGCTTGGCCGCCTCAATGGCGACCAGCGTGTGCCAGTGGTCCGGCGTCCCAATCACCACCGCGTCAATATCCTTGCGCGCCAGCAACTCGCGGAAGTCTGTATAGGTGGCACAGTCCTTGTTGCCGTAGTGCTTGTCAATCTTGGCCTTGGTGGCTTCCAGATTCTTCTTGTTCACGTCGCAGAGCGCCACCACCTGCGTTCCCTTGCGCTGAAGCTCGAGCACGCCGCCGATGACGTGGTTGCCCTGGCCGCCGCAGCCGATCAGCCCGAAAGTGACGCGGTCACCGGCCGCAACCGCGTCCTTTGTGCCAAGCGCCGACGCCGGGATGATGAGCGGCGCAAGCGCACCCACGCCGACACCCTTCATGAAAGACCGCCGGGACATACCGTCCGATTTCTTCGCGTCCATGTTGGTTATATTCCTTGTTTGACCGTCATTGCGACCCTTGCCCTGCGGCGCACCGCCAACCTTTCGAAAAGCATCGCCACCGCGCTAAGAAGGTAGACCATCGGTGCTCCTGAAAACAAGAACCGGAAAGACCCTTAATCGCCGGATAAGGAGATGTCCGTCTTGGGATGCCCTTACAGGGCAACCAAAAGCGGCACCTCCGACCCAGGGGCGCCCTCACCCTGTGGGTAACGGGCGGCCCTGGGCTGTCGTCGGTTGTCCCGTTGGGACAAAGTATCATCGCGGGCGGGTGACTTTAGTGCCGTGCCGAACACCTCTGCTGCGCATACCGCAACCGCCACCAACCGATGCACCTGCTGTTGCAGCAAAGCTAAACCTGTGTCTGCCACGGTTGCCACCCCCCCTCCGGCTTTCAGCGGTGGTTAGGACTATTTGCCGTTGGCATGCCGCATACCCGAGGGCATGGATCGAGCACTGGAACTGCAAAATCGGTTGTCAGGATGCGCGCTGGCCCCGCATCTCATCCTTAAACAGCCCTATTGAGGTGAGTGAGGTGGGCCCCGAACTTGGACAGCAAAAGCGGTTGCATAAGCTGGCGTATTTTTATGAACGCCGTCGGGCGGGGGGGGCGGACGACGGCATGGACGCGAATTCTCCAGGACGCTGAAAGCGTCATCCAATACAGCCCCGGGCCGCATGCTGCCTGAAAGGCAGCTGCGCCCCGGGGTGACGATTGCCCCTGCAAGCATGCCTAAAGGGGCAGCCCGCTTTGGGCCCACGCCGAGGTCCTTCCGAACACGTCTCTTGATCCGGACCGCGCCCATCCTGTTGAATGTCCCCATGGTTAACAGGAGGACCCTTCCAATGGACACCACACGGAGGCAGTTTCTTGAAGCGGGCGTTCTTGGCGTGGGCGCGCTGATGGCGGCCACACAGGCTCAAAGCGCGGACAAACCGGCAAAGTGGCGCATGGGCATCGGATTGAACGGGTTCATGTCCTCCGCGCAGGACTACCACAAGGAATATCCCCTCTGGGAAGTGCTCCAGTTCGCCGTGGATGCCGGATTTCAGGGCATCGAACTGGTGGAAGGCTGGCCCCAAGGCGGCTATCCGAAGGCGGAGGAGGAAAAGCGCGTCGCCGAGCTGCGCGGGCTCTACGACCGATACGGACTGCGCATCTACAGTTTCCAGAACGGCGGCGCCGATGCGCATGCGGCTGACCCGGAACGCCGCAAAGCGTGGCTGGAGGACTGGAAGGCACGGGTGCGGCTGGCCAAGGCGCTCGGCTGTGATTTCGTGGGCCACTGGCCCGGCGGCGGCATGGAGGGCAACCCGAACATGGACGCCGCCATCGGCAACCTTGTCAAGAGCTACAAGGATGCGGCCGCGGTCTGCGCCGATGCGGGACTGTGGATGTCCTTTGAGATCGAGCCGCCCTTTGTCTTCAACACACCCGAGCATCTTGAGCGCATACTGGCCGGGGTGGACCATCCCGCCTGCCGGACCAACTACGACCCCAGCCATTTCGATCTCATGTGGGGAAGCAAGGGACATCCCGAGGAAATGCTCAAGCGCATCGGCGCGAAGCACATCGGCCACGTGCATCTGACCGACACGGACGGCACCCTCTTCAACGGCACGTCCAAGCATCTCCCCTGCGGCGACGGACACTGCAACACGGCGGCGGCATTGCAGGTGCTCTACGACGGCGGCTACCGGGACTGGATCATGGTCGATGCGTGGAAAATAACCGACGCCTACGACGCCTGCCGAAAGGCCAAGAAAGCCGTGGATGATTTCTGGGCCAATCTGGCTTAGTCATAGGTTCTTTTTATTGTGATTGCGGGGAAGGCAACGTCTTCGGCCCGGGACCGTCGCACAACTTCACGGAATTGCGTGGAAATTCCTTTCCTGGCAGGAGCAGAATTGGGCGGGTGACTACAACGCCGCAACCACGGTGCAAGAAGAACGCGGCGGGATGCCGCGTCCACGTTTGGCCCGATGCGCAGCGCCCTCCCGTTGTCAGGCCTTGCCGCGAATGATGGCCGTTACCTTGCGGTGCCATTCCACATCGGCCCAGAGCCGGGGGAACTGCGGGTGCGTGAAGTTTGAGGTGCAATTGAAGGTGTAGCCGTTTTCGCGGCCGAGGCGCGCGCAGATTTCGGCGGCTTCCTTGATGATGTCCCAGTCGAGCGACGCGTTGTCGAGCCAGTTGATGATGCCCCAGCCTTCGGTGTTGCCGTAGGGCACGCCAAGTTCACGTCCCTTCGCGGCGACACTTTTCATGAACTCCGCCATCCACGCGGTGAGGGGCTCCCGGTTCTTCGCCCAGTTTTCTTTCAGCTTAGTGTTGGTCTCGGCAAACTTCGAATCGTTGTCGGCGAGACCGTGGATGTTTTCCCAGTAGCCCGTGCCGGTGCTCAGGTCGCCGTTGACGCAGAACCAGTTGTGCTCGTCGAGCACGGCAAAGCGCGAGAAGTCCATGTTCTGCCACGGAACTGAATCGACGCGTGTCTGGCAGAAGAAGAAGTCCAGTTTGGGCCACTTGGCCTTGAGCCGGTCAATGGCGTCGCAGGCAAACTGCCGGTAGAAGGCCTGCTGCGCCGGGCTGTACTGGCCCATGTCCTTTTCCCACTGATGGGCCTGGCGCTCGCGCGCTTCGGGGTT
Source organism: Candidatus Hydrogenedentota bacterium (assembly GCA_903822375.1). Classification (GTDB taxonomy): domain Bacteria; phylum Hydrogenedentota; class Hydrogenedentia; order Hydrogenedentales; family CAITNO01; genus CAITNO01. The sequence continues at coordinate 2,966 of CAIJOU010000050.1, read as the reverse complement.
CTCGATGGTGCCCAGTTCGCGCTCGCGCACCGCCTTCAACTCGTTCTCCAACCACTTGAACCCGTTGAACATGGGATACTCGTTGAGCAGGTCGACGTAAAAGACGTTGTCGAGCAACCCGTGGCTGTCCAGGAAGCTGAGCGTCTCGTCCCACACGCGGACAAAACCGTCAAGCCCCTCGGTCTTCTCCACGCCTGTGCCGAAGAACCAGGTGGAGAAACCGACATGCAGGCCGCGCTCCGTGCACTTGGGCAGGAACTCCAGCAGCGCCTCGCGGGGGCGGGCCTTCATCGAGCAGTTGTTGCCCCACATGGCGGGCTTCCAGTCACCTTTTGGAAAGAAAAACTCCTCAACAACATTGCCATCGGGACCGGCAGCGACAAGCGCGGGGAACATGTCGATGCGCACCGCGTTATAGCCGCGGTCGACCAGTTCATCCAGCACCTTCGACCAGTCCCAGAACTCACCCGCCGGATGATGGCGCAACAGCCAGCTAAAGTCCCACATGGCAATGGCCACCGGCTCTTTCACCCTGGTAACGGGAAGCAGCGCACCGGCCTGGGTGGACTGCGCCGCGCCATCCGGTGTTGCACCCAGCATCATACCCGAAGCCAGCGCCGCGGCCGCGCCCATGAAATCGCGCCTGTTCATCATTGCCTTGGGTCTCCCGTACATTATGTTGCGGCCATTCTACCGGTCAAGGCGGCGGTCTGCGGCCATTGACCCGGCAAAGGTCGGGGTATCATAATAACAACATCATGGACGCGTGGCACATAGAAAAAACGGTCAGGAAGGGACCTCTTTCCAGCCTTCAGCACCAAGACCGGGAAGACTGCGCCTACTGGCTCAGTCAGCCCCCGGAAAAGCGGCTCGAAGCGGTGGAATACCTCCGGTGGCTCAGGCATGGAGATACGCTCCGATTTCAGCGAATTGCTCGCGTTATTCAACGAATACAGCGTTGACTACATCATAGTGGGCGGCATCGCGCTGGCATGGCACGGTGCGCCACGTTACACCGGCGACATTGACATCCTCGTTCGCGCCGAGGGTGACAACGCTCAGAGAATTGTCGCTGCACTGGAGGCGTTTGGATTTGGGGGGATGGGGATTGACGTGGAGGACTTTACCGCACCGGAGCGGGTGCTCCAACTGGGTTATCCGCCGGTCCGTATTGACCTAATGACGACGCTGACAGGCGTGTCATGGTCGGAGGCGCGGGGAGGATGCGTTGAAGGAGCCTATGGCGGGACTTTGGTCCGGTTCTTAGGGCGGACGGAGCTTATTGCCAACAAACGCGCCTGCGGAAGAACCCGCGACATGGCCGACATTGAGGCGCTGGAGGAAATGGGGCAGGGGGAGAATTAGCCATGCCAAGACATGCCGAAATGCTGAGACCGGTGTTTATCACATTGATACTCTGTCTTGGTGCTTCTGCGCAGGACTTGGCCTGGAAACAGTTGCCGCCGCTGCCCGACGCACTTGGCGTGGCGGGTGCTTTCGCCGGCACTTCCGGCGGCGCACTGCTGGTCATGGGCGGGGCCAATTTTCCCGATCGTATGCCCTGGGACGGCGGCACGAAAGTCTGGCATGACGACGTTTACGTGCTGGAGTCGCCGGACGGTGCCTGGAAGACCGCGGGAAAGCTGCCCCGGCCGCTGGCCTACGGCGTATCCGTGCAAACCGACGAGGGGGTGCTTTGCATCGGCGGCAGCGATGCCGACCGGCACTACGCGGACGTGTTCCTGATGGCCTGGAACGGGCATGCACTGACGATGCACCCCTGTCCGCCGCTTCCGTCGCCGCTGGCGAACGCCTGCGGCGCGCTCGTGGGCGGCACCGTCTACGTTGCCTGCGGTGAGACCAAGCCCAATGCCACACAGTGCAGCGATGCATGCTATGCGATGACGCTGAGCGCCAATGACCCCTTTTGGAAGAAGCTGCCGCCCTGCCCCGGTGGCGGGCGCACACTCGCAGCAGCCGCCTCTGTGCAGAGGCGTTTCCTGCTGATGGCCGGCGTGACGCTGTCGGCGGGGCCGGACGGAAAGCCCGTTCGCCGTTATCTCAGCACCGGCTACGCCTATGATCCCGCGCGCAACACGTGGAGTCCGCTGCCCGACCTTCCCAAACCGGCGGCGGCCGCCCCAACACCTGCGCCGGTGTTGAACAACAGGAGTGTCTTTATTCTCGGCGGGGATGATGGTTCGCTGTACACCTTCCAGCCGCTGGCGGAACACCCGGGATTTCCCGGCACGGTACTGGCGTACGACGTCATGAACAAGGCGTGGTCGGCGCAGGCGTCCGTGCCCGCGCCGCGCGCCACGCTGACGGCCATTCTTTGGCGCGGCATGATTGTGCTGCCCAGCGGCGAGACACGGCCCGGCGTCCGTTCGCCGGAGGTGTGGGCGGCGGACTTCGGCGGGGCTGACCGATGAGCGATTCCCAGAGGGCATCCATGGCGCGCGCCTGGATGGTGGTTGGCCTGCTCTGGGCGGTTGCCATGCTGAACTACCTCGACCGGCTCACCATCACCACAATGCACGACTCGCTCAAGTCGGACATTGCCATGAACGAGGCGCAGTTCGGCCTGCTGACTTCTGTCTTCCTGTGGGTGTATGCCGTGGTGAGCCCTTTCGGCGGGTTCATGGCGGACCGGTTCAGCCGATCCTGCGTGATCATCGGGAGCCTGCTGGTGTGGTCGCTGGTGACCTGGCTCACGGGCATGTGCCACTCGGTGACGCAACTTGTCATCGCAAGGTCGCTGATGGGCATCAGCGAGGCCTGCTACATCCCCGCCGCACTGGCGCTCATCGCAGACTACCACCGCGGCCCGACGCGTTCACTGGCCACCGGCATCCACATGAGCGGCGTCTACGCGGGCGCGGCGCTGGGCGGCATCGGCGGCTTCATGGCCGTGCATCTGGGTTGGCGCGCCAGCTTCTCCAGGCCGAGCTCGGTGAGCTGCTGGG
>CAIJOU010000049.1 GCA_903822375.1 Candidatus Hydrogenedentota bacterium | reverse complement strand
GCAGTGTGAAGGATGGCGGCATGAGACTGGGCATGGTCCTTTTGCTGGGAATGATTCTGGCCGTTGCGGTTCGGGCCGAATCAGCACCCGGGGGAATGACATTGAGCACCCAGCGGTTCACGCTCCAGTTTGCCGCCGACGGCCGCCCGAAGTCGTTCCAATCGCGGGAGGATGGCCAGGAACTTCTGGCCACGGGCAATCCCGGACTCGGGTTCTACCTCAACTGCCGGGACAGCGCGCCGTTGCGGTTTGAGGAGTTAAAGGCCGAAAACGGAAAACTCGTGGCTTCCTGTGTGGACGGGCTCCCGCGGGTGACCTTTTCCGTCCATGAGGCGGAAAGCTATCTTGCGCTGCGTATCGAGCGGATGGAGGCGGTTTCCGCCTCACGCGAGTACTCGATGCATTTCCAGATGAACCTGGCGCGACCGGTCGGGGTGATTGCGCTTGATTACATGACCGAAGCGCGGGGCGGTTCCGAGGTGGCGGTGGACTGGCATCACACGTGGAACCGCAATCCGGGCAATCCCATGGGCGGGTTTGCGCTGTATCTGCCAAAGGACAACGCCGACGAGGATGCAACCCTTTTGAAACTGTGGGTGGACGAAGGGCTTCCCCATCCGCGCGTGGAGGGGGAGTGGAGTCTCGCGGCCGCACAGGCATGGGTCGCCAGGTGGCTTGAGGCGTTCGGCGACCAGAGCCGTTTCTGGATTTCGGCGAGGACGCCGGAGGAGCTTTATGCCACGGTACCCTATGCCGAAAAGGCAGGGGTACGCGATGTTTATCTCTTTACCGACACATGGCGGGGCGGCGACGAGGAGCCGTTTTGGACGGTGCGCCAGTTGAACTGCGGCGTCAACCGGAAAGTTTTCCCGCGCGGTGAGGACGACCTGCGCGCGTTCTCCGATTATCTTCGAGCGCGCAACATAAATTTGAAACTGCACTGGATTAGCGGCGGCATCGGTCTGCGCGATCCGCAGTATATCGGCACGTCGCCCGATATGCGGCTGGCAAGCTGGGGGCGCGGCCGTCTGGTCGGCAACGTGGAACAGCACGACACCGCGCTCCATTTTCGTCCCGACCCCGGTGTGGTGATGCCGTTTCGCCTTCCCGCGGCAGACTGGTGGCAGCGCTACACCTGCCCACCGGCGCTTCACAACGTTTTCGACTATGACTACGTGGTTGTTGGCGACGAGATGATCAAGGTCGGCAGTTGTGAGGACACGGACCAGGAAATCTGGTGTCTGAAAGGGTGCCAGCGCGGGGCACTGACAACGGAATCGGCGGCCCATGCGGAGGGGGAGGCCATGCGCGGCCTGATCTCCTCCTACGGCCAGCAGTTTCTGCCGGACAACGATTCGACCCTGCTGGAGGAAATGGCGCGCAACTATGCCGAAATGCTCAACCGTTGCCGGATAGACAATGTTGAATATGACGGTGCTGAGATCCACACGTACAACGGCCGGATGTGGGGCTTCCACAAGTTCGCCTCCCTGGTATACAGCCATCTTGACCACCCGGTGACGTCCTACAGCAGTTCCGGCACGGCCCCGCCCTGCAACATGGAATACCGGCTGAATTCCACGAAGAACACCGGGCTGGACCGGCAGAAGGGTATTGTTTCCGTCCTGCTTGATCAGCCGTTCCGCGAGGCAAGTACCGTGCTTGATGCGCACTGGGGCCTGAGCCAGATGTGCGCGCACGGCTTCAGCGTCTACAACATCATGAAGCCGGAACCGCTTTTCGGGGTCGACGCCAAGACGCTTCAGGCGCACGGCCAGACGGACCTGTTGCTGGAGACTGCGCGCAACTGGAAACGGGTGAACCAGCTCATCACGCCGGAACAGCGTGAACAGATCCGCAGGACAATGTACAGCGCGAAGGACGTGTGCGAACCGGCCGGAAATCACGAGAAGTCGGAACTGGTGCATGTACTGGCCAAGGGGCAGGGCCAGTGGGAAATCCACCCGACGCGGGTACTCACCCGTCCGGGAAAAGAGGACACCGTCTGGCATGACGGACAGGAGCACGGCGCGATTTCGCCGCGCCAATTCCTGAAACCGGGCGAGACATTGCGACTGACCAATCCTTTCAAGGCGCAGTCGTCGCGCATGGCTCTCCGGGTGCTGTGGGGCTTTGACCAGGCGGGTTCGCCCGATAAGGCGGAGGAGGGGCGCGGCACGGACAAGCGCGGCGCGGACTGGGCCTTTGAGTATGCAAAGACGCTCGTCTCCGGCGCAGGCACTGCGACCGCCAAGGGTAACATGCTCGTGCAGCCCGAAGCAGGTGAAATGCGCAACCAGCGGGACATGCGTTTTACGCAGGACGGCGCTGTGCTGGTCATAGAAGCCGACAACCCGCTCGATCAGCCGGTGGTGAACGAGAGCAGCCTGCCCGAGTGGAGCAGGAAGCTCGACATGACACACCATCGCGGCATCGGCATGTGGGTGACCGGCGACGGGAGCGGCGCCATTGTGACGCTGCAGATTCCGGGCGGAGACTACGTCGTGCCGGTCACGTTTACCGGACGGCGCTACATCGAGATTCCCAACGCCCAGGTGGCCTGGTCAACGGGTTATTGGGGTTGGCGGATGGGTAGCAAACGGACCTATTACGATCAGGTGAACTGGCTCAAACTGGGGTTTGGCGTGGTGCCGGCCCACGCACGCGCGCGGGTTGGCGTTGAAGGAATCACAGCGCTGCACGAAATTGCCACGGCACTGCGCAACCCCGTTCTGCATGCGGGAGACGCAAGACTGGAACTGAAGGGGACGGTTGCCAGCGGGCAGTACCTGACGTGGGAGGGCGGTCCGGCGGGCACGGTGTACGACGCCAACTGGAACCGAATTGCGGAAGTGCCGGTTATTGCCGGAGGCTTTGCCGTGCCCACGGGTGAATTCGACTGCCAAATCACCGCAGACGAGGGCGGTCCGGCGCCTTGGCTGGAACTTCAACTCTTGACGCGCGACGATCCTATCGTCGTTCGTGACGCTCAGCTGTGACGAGGGCGCGATCCCGAAGACAGGTGTGTGACACACTTGCCACGATCTTCAAGAAGTCTTAGTGAGAAAGTCGGAGGTTTCAATCGGTGAACACTCGAAACTGCGTTATGTCGCCATTCCATTCAGGCAAATACGGGATTTCATGTTTGGCGATTGGATTGGCAGGGCTGGCATGTGTGACCCTGGCTTTCACAAGTTTCGCTCAGGAGTCACAACCTGTCCCAGCCAAGACATTCATCGATTATTTCCTGCCAACGCAGATCACGGGTCAGTTGTCCCCGGACCTGTGGGGCGCGGCTGAAGTGGGCCCCCGCGGTGCCAAGAACGGTCTGGAAGACGCTTCCATGAAGCAATGGTGCTATTGGGACGGACAGATCATCAAGGGACCGGACGGCAAATACCATATCTTTGCCAGTCGTTGGGACCAAAGCAAGGGCCACAACGACTGGGTCAACTCGAAGGCCGTTCATGCCGTCAGCGACACCGTCACCGGTCCTTACGTCGACAAGGGCATTTGCTGGCCGAAGGATCAAAAGGGCAAGGGCCACAACGTGACCGCGCTGGTTCTACCGGACGGCCGTTATGCGGTGGTGGTCAGCTGCACCCGGCCGGGGGATGTTTTTGTTTCCAAGTCTCTGGACGGGCCTTGGAAACACTTGGGGAAGCTCAAAGGCAAAGAGCTTTGCAGGTCCAACATCAGCATTATGGTGCGGCCCGACGGCGACTACATGATTGTGGCCAGTTCTGGGCAGGTCTTCATCAGCAAGGCTGCCGACGGCATTCTGGGGCCCTATAAATCGACGGGGCCGTCCGTCTTCCCCAAGGGCATTCCCGATTTCGAAGACCCTGTTGTCTTCTATTCCGGCGGTCTCTATCAGATTGTCGTCAATTCATGGAGTACCCGAAAGGCCTACCACCTCACGTCCAAAGATGGCAAGAGCAACTGGATCAACCGGGGCTTGGCGTATGACCCGACCACGAATTTCGCCCGCTACACGGACGGCACGGTCAATCATTGGCACAAGCTGGAACGACCCGGGGTGCTTCTTGAAAACGGCCATGTGACCGCCGTTACACTGGCGGTCTTGGATACTCCCAAAGACGAACAAACGGGAAACAATGGTCACGGCAGCAAGATTATCGTTGTTCCCTTTGATGGCGTTGCCCTGGACCGTGACCTGCAAGAAGTTTCCGCCGAAACGTTCCCGGCCGCGCCTGCCCGCTAGCCCGAGCAATCACCATGTCATTTGGCGCAGTTACAACGGCAGTCCTCGAGGCGCGTCGCCGCCATCTTCAGGTTCATGTCCAGTCCCAACGCAAGTGACCAGTCATTACACGAAAGTGTCTGACGTTCCAGTTACAAGTTCAGCATGGGAACGAGTAAAGTATGGGGTGTCAGATCCTATCCATTGAAGGAGGGAAACAGTTGTGATTGCAGCGTGTCTTCTTGCGGTGTCCGTGTGCGGTGCGTTTGAGTTCCACGACGGATTTGACTACCCCAATGGAACGGAGGGCGCTCCGGCCTGGTTCGCCGAGACGGTCTCCTGGGAGGTGCGTGACGGGGCGCTTGTGCACTCGGGCGAGGACAAGGGGTTTCAGATTCTGGAACAGTCGCCGCAGGGGAAGGACGTGTCGGTGGAGGCCAAGTTGACGATGCGGGAACGACAGGGGGAGGAATGGGTCGTGGGCGGGGCGGCGGTCCGGCAGGATGCGCGGAACTTCTGGCATATGGCACTGGTGGAGGCGCCGGCTTCCAAGGGAAAACAGCACCTTGTCGAAATGACGGAGATGCTGGACGGGAGATGGCTGTCCGAGGGAGCGGAGGGATCGCGGCTGACGAGTGTCGCGCAGGAAGGGCGGGACTTCAATTGGCAATACGGGCATCCGTACCGGGTAAAGATTCACCTGACACCGGAACGCGTTGAGGGGGTAGTTGCGGAACTTGACGGAACGGTGCGGTCGCGCGTGGCGTACCTGTTGGACAACAGGGCGGTGACGAGCGGCCAGCCCGCGTTGGACAGCGGGATGTGCGCGGCCGCGTATGACGATGTGAGGGTGCGTGTGGACCAGGAGGTCGCTGTGAGCGTGGAGGGGCGGAAGACCTACCCGCCGTACACCGTCCTGGGAAATGCGGCGGTGACGGGCGAGGCGAAGGGCTTCTTCTATCCGAAGGAGGTGGACGGACGCTGGTGGCTGATAGCGCCCAACGGGCAGTCGTTTTACATGGTGGGAACGGACCATGCGAGTTATTACGTGCATTGGTGCGAAAAGCTGGGGTATGCGCCGTATGCGCGGAATGCGCAGGAGAAATACGGCAGTGAGGCGAACTGGGCGGACAGCACGGCCGGGCGTCTGGCAGGGTGGCATTTCAACACGCTGGCCGCGAACAATTCGTCCCTGCTGCGGCATCGGCAGTTTCCCCATATTGAATTTGTGAGCTTCGGGGCATCGTTCTCGGATATCGACGGGCTTTGCCCGAAGACAACCTGGACCGGGTTCCCCGACGTGTTCAGTCCGAAGTGGCCGCGCCATTGCGACAAGTTCGCGCGGCAGCAGTGCGCGCCGGTGAAGGACGACCCGTGGCTGATTGGCTATTTCCTGGACAATGAACTGGAGTGGTTCGGCAAGAATATCCGGTCCTGGGGGTTGTTTGATGAAGCCTGGAAGAAGCCCGCGGAGAATCCTGCGAAGCAGGCCTGGATAGCGTTCCTGAAAGGGGAACTGGCGGATGTGAAAGAGTTCGAGCCAAACTGGGGAGTTGCCGTGGCTGATTTTGACGCGCTGGCGGCGCACACTGCACCGGCCGCGCCGCGCACGAAACGGGCGGAGGAAATCGCGGGCCGTTGGGTGCGGCTGGCGGCGGACAAGTATTTTCAGGGTTGCGCCGAGGCCATTCGCACGTACGACCCGAATCACCTGATTCTGGGGTGCCGCTTTGCGGGTGCCGCGCCGGATATCTGGGACATCGCGGGCAAGTACTGCGATGTGGTCTCGTTCAACATGTACCCGTGGATTGACGTGGATGGCGGTGTTCCCGAGTCCGTGATGAAGCAGGTGCTGGCGTGGCATGACAAGGCGCAGCGGCCGATGATGCTCACCGAATGGAGTTTTCCCGCGCTCGATGCGGGGCTGCCTTCCGAACACGGCGCGGGGATGCGCGTCGACACGCAGGAACAGCGGGCGCGCTGTTTCACCTTCTTCCAGACAATGCTGTTCAGTCTGCCGTTCATGGTGGGGTCGGATTACTTCATGTGGGCCGACGAGCCCGCGCAGGGCATTTCGGCGAGTTTTCCGGAAGACTCGAATTATGGTCTGGTAAATGTGAACGACGAACCGTACCCCGCGTTTACCAAGGCGGCCCGCGAGGTCAACGAGCAGGTGTACGCGCTGCACACAAAAGCCGCACCGGCCGTTGTACCCGAGGACAAGGGAACCGGGGGGCTGGTTCCCTGGCTGACCGAAGTGCCCGCGGGCACTGGCGCCGTTGCGGGGGAGAAGTTGGAATTTCACGCGGGCACGCTCGCGTTGGTGGGGCCGGAGAACGGCGATGCGTGGGTGCTGTCGCAGGGCGGCACCGTACTGGGCCGGTTTCGGGCGACGATGCACGTGGAGAGTCCGGAGCCCCGGTGGGTGCCTTCAGATACCGGCAAGATCACGGCCATGCACGAGAGCGAAGCCGTGACCGTGGTGGAGATGGACCTGGACCGGGTCGACACCAGTCAGGACCCGCTGTACCGGCGTTTCCGCAGCGGGTGGCGATTCTGGATTCCGAAAGTGGACAAAAGCTGGTTTGCGAGCCAGTGTCTCTGGGTGGAAAACGCGGACAGCACGCCATGGCGTCTTGCAGAAGTGTTCCATTACCTGCTACCGGAAATCGGCGGGGATGCGCGCAATGATGCGCCCTTGAGGAACAACGTCCCGAGTTATTTCCGGCAGGGTTCGGCATGGATCGATAAGGAGGCGGGCAGGGGGATCGGGTGTTGGTTTACACAAGCGGATGCGTTCCTGTGCAACTATTGGAAGGGACCTGCGGGGGATTTCCATCCAGACCTGCGACAGACGACTGACCACGAACTGAAACCCGGCGAACGTGTGGACATCGAGGGTGCACGGGCGTTCTTCTTCCCCTTGGAGGACATCACGCGGGAGGGCTTTGGCAGGGCCGTGGAACGGGTCGCGGAGGATGCGGTTGCCCGAGTGTTTCACAAATGAGAAGTGGGGAAACGTCCTCCATTTCACTCTGAGGAGCTTGTCTCGTACCGCAGGCGTCCCACCTGCCTTGCAATTCCTTCTCACCGTGTCAGATAGTAATCGAGACTGCGGCAGGCGGGACGCCTGCGGTACG
>CAIJOU010000048.1 GCA_903822375.1 Candidatus Hydrogenedentota bacterium | reverse complement strand
CGCCGTGCCTCTATTCGTATTGGCCTGTGACGGGACCCTTAATGACAATAAAAGCCGTCTCTCTGTCCACTTCTCACAATTCTCATGCCTCCCGTTTCTCCCATGATTCCCATCCCCGCCACTTAGTTCTCCGCGCGCTGCTTCCAGCGCGGCTGCTGGTAGACCTTGGCCGCCTGGTGGCTGGGCAGGCGCATGCCGGCTGAAAAGTGCACCGTGTCCTGGCCCATCAACTCCTCGACGGCGTAGCGCAGTTGCCGCGTCGCCGACACGCGGCAGGCATTCGGGGCGTGTATGACCACTTCGCCCTCTTCCGCCAGCCCGCAATGCAGGTAAACGTCGCACGAACCCGGCACCGAGCCCAGCAGCAATGCCAGTTTGTCGAGCACCTCAATCTGCTGGCGCGGCGGATGCACGTGCACGTGCACTGCCTTTGTCAGCAACCGCTCCGCGTCGTCGATCGGCACCAGGTCGTTGGCCACAAAGCCCAGTTTGTCGTCGCGGTAGTTCACCCGCGCCGAGCACACCACCACCAGGTCCGCCACCAGCAGCGCAGCCTTTTGCTCGTACAGATCGGAGAAAATGGTCACCTCGCACGGTCCCTGCAGGGTCTCAATCCGAAGAAAGGCCATGCGCGTGCCCTTCTTCGTGGAGATGGTGCGCACCGTGGACACCAACCCGGCGATCATCACCTCCTCGCCCTCCTTCAGGGCCGAGGAGTCCTTCAGGTCGAGGGTGCTGTAGCGTTCCACCAGGTCGCGGTAGTTTTGCAGCGGGTGGCTGCTGATGTAAAGGCCGAGCATTTCCTTCTCGCCCTCCCAAATGACATGGTCCGGCCATTCGGGCAGCTTGGGCTGCTCGTAGATGCGCTGGAACGACTCCTCCGAGTCACCCATGTCGAAAAGCGAGGTCTGGCCGATGGCCTTGTCGCGCTGCACCACCTGCCCCTCGTTGAGCGCCTTCTCCACGGCGCTGTCCACCTGGCGGCGGTTCCAGCCCGTGCTGGCAAAGGCGCCCGCCTTGTTCAGGCTCTCCACGACGCGCGCGTTGGCCGATGACGTGTCCACCCGCTTGCAGAAATCATAAATATCCGCATAGGGGCCGTTTGCCCGCTCCGCCACGATGGCTTTTGCCGGGCCTTCGCCGACGTTGCGCACCGCGCTGAGTCCGAAGCGGATCGCATTGCCCTCCACCGCGAAATTCAGCATGCTGTGGTTCACATCGGGCGGCAGCACCGCGATGTTCATGCGGCGGCATTCCTCAATGTACAGGGCAGCCTTCTCCAGATTGCCTATTTCGCTGGTAAGCAGCGCGCACATGTACTCGACAGGATAATTCGCCTTGAGCCAGGCCGTCTGGTACGCCACAAACGCGTAGGCGACGCTGTGTGACTTGTTGAAGCCGTACCCCGCAAAGCGCTCAATCTTGGCCCAAAGCGTGTCGGCCAGCGCCTTGCCGATGCCGTTCTTGGCACAGCCCTCGACAAAGGCGGCCTTCTGCTTGTCCAGTTCCGCCTGGTTCTTCTTGCCCATGGCACGGCGCATGATGTCGGCATGCCCCAGCGAGAAGCCCGCGGCGGCCTGCACCATCTGCATCACCTGCTCCTGGTACACCGCAATGCCGTAGGTTTCCTTCAGGATCGCCGCCACCGACGGGTGGTCATACTCGACGCGCTCGGGATGGAACTTCCAGTCGATATAGGTGTCGATGAACTGCATCGGGCCGGGCCGGTACAGCGCCACCAGCGCGCTCATTTCCTCGATGCTCTCCAGGCCGATACGACGCGCGAGGTCGCGCATGCCCGAGCTTTCCAACTGGAACACGCCCATCGTCTCGCCGCTGCGCAGCAGCTCGTAGGTCTTGGCGTCGGTCGTGGAAATGTTGTCGATGTCGAGGTGCACGCCGCGCCCCTCGCCGATGAGGCGCACCGCCTCGTGTACCACCGTCAGCGTGCGCAGGCCCAGGAAGTCCATCTTGAGCAGGCCGATCTTCTCGACGCTCTTCATTTCCGCCTGCGTCACCACCGTGTCCGAGTTGGCCGCCTTGAAAAGCGCCACATGGTCGGTCAGGTCGTGGTCGCAGATAACCACACCGGCGGCGTGCACGCCCACGCTGTTGATGGTGCCCTCCAGGCGCAGCGCAAGCCGCCACAGCCGCGCGACCTGCGGGTCCTCCTGCACGAGCCGGCGCAGGTCGGCCTCCTCGTTGAGGGCGTCGGCGAGCTTCTTCTTCGGGTCGGTCGGCAGCATGTTGCAGATGCGGTTGACGTCGCCCAACGGCATGGCGAGCACCCGCCCCACGTTGCGGACCACGTTGCGCGTGAGCATGCGGCCGTACGTCACAATCTGGCTCACGTTTGCCGCGCCGTAGCGCTCGCGCGCGTAGGTGATCATCTCGTCGCGCCGCCAGAAGCAGAAGTCGATGTCGAAGTCCGGCATGCTGACGCGTTCGGGATTGAGGAAACGCTCGAAGAGCAGGTTGTATCGCAGCGGCTCGATGTTCGTGATGCGCAGCGCATAGGCCACGATGCTGCCCGCACCGGAACCGCGGCCCGGACCCACCGGTATGCCCGCCTGCCTCGCGTACTTGATCAAGTCCCACACCACCAGGAAATAGTCGGTGAACTGCATATTCTCGATGACGCCCAGTTCGAAGAGCGCCCGTTCCACGTGCGTCGCCGGTATGGGGTCGCCGTAGCGCTCGACGAGCCCCTGCATCACCAGTTCCTTGAGGTAGTCTGGCTTGGTGTAACCCGGCGGCGGGGCGTAGTCGGGGATGAGCCGTTTTTCCCCGGGCATCTTGAATTCGCAGCGCTCGGCCACCAGAAGCGTGTTTGACACCGCCTCGGGCCAGCGCGCGAAGAGCCCGCGCATCTCCTCGGGCGTCCGGAAATAGTATTCGTTGCCCGACATCCGCATGCGGTCCGGCGCGTCGAGCGTCTTCTGGGTCTGGATGCACAGCAGGATCTCGTGCGCCTCGTAGTCTTCCCGGTCCGTGTAATGGCTGTCGTTTGTGGCGATGTGCAGCAGCCCATGGCGGCGCGCCAGGTCGGCGAGCAACGGGTTGATCTGCTCCTCCTCCTCCATGCCGTGGTTCATCATCTCGATGAAGAACCCGTCACGGCCGAAGATCTCCGCATACTTCTCCGCAACCGCATCGGCCTCGTCCAGCTTGCCCTGCCGCAGCAGCCGCGGAATGCGCCCGCCCAGGCATGCACTGGAGGCCATCAACCCCCTGGAATACTTGGCCAGCAGGTCGTCGTCCACGCGCGGCTTGTAGTGGCGTCCCTCAATGTGCGCGATGCTGCTCAGCTTGCACAGGTTGTGGTAGCCCTCCTCATCGCGGCACAGCAGCACCAGATGGTCGGAGGCGTCGGAAGACGATTTGCCCGACTTGTCCTTGTGGGTCGTCGGCGAAACATACAGCTCGCAGCCGATGATCGGCTTGACGCCCGCCTCCTTGGCTGCGTAGTAGAACTCCATGGCGCCGAAAAGGGTGCCGTGATCGGTGATGGCGCACGCGCCGATTCCATACTCCACGCAGCGCGCTATAATGTCTTTGGTCTTGCTCAGCCCGTCCAGCAGGCTGTAGTGCGTGTGAACGTGCAGGGGAACATAGCCGGCCGTGTTTTCCATGCTATTCGAAATACTCCAAAAGCAGTTTTATGGCCGTTTCAGCCGTCTGTGCCTTGATTTCCTCGCGCGTGCCCGAAAACTGTCTTCGGATAACCGCCGTGCCGTCCTCGCGCGCCACCGCCAGATAGACCAGCCCGACCGGCTTCTCGGGGCTGCCGCCCAACGGTCCGGCGACACCCGTCACGGCGAGACCGTAGGTCGCGCCGATTAACCGGCGCACCCCCTCCGCCATGCCCCGGGCGGTCTCCTCGCTCACCGCGCCGTGCGCCGTCAGAACCTCCTCCGGCACCCCCAGCAGCAAGCGCTTTACGGAGTTGTGGTAGGCGACCACCGACCCCAGAAAATAGGCGGACGCACCGGACACGTTGGTAAGCCGGTGCGCAATCAGCCCGCCGGTGCATGACTCGGAAGTCGCAAGCGTCATCCCCGCCTGAATGAAATAGCTGCCAACGGCTTCTTCAATGCTTGGTGGCTTCACCATGGTCGTGTTCTCCCGCAGTGCGTCCGTTGCCGGGCCGGCACCGCTGCCTGAACCACACCTCAATACGCAACTTTTCAGTGGACTCGTCTCCAAACGCAGGAAACGGTCCTTTGCGGGGAAACTCGGTCCGCTTTCCGGAATCCAAGCCGCTCCGCCGCAATTATAGCCTGTCTGAAACGCACGCCATCACCAGAACGGGTCATTGCCCCTGAATAGATGAGTGTAGTCCAAGCCCACCGTCAATTTCCATGACCACCTGCCCGCCGCCGCATCAAAGAAGCTTGTTTTTCCTCTCAGCCACACCTCACACGGAGGCATATATAATGCAAAGCGGAATACTTGACATTGGATTATTGGTCTCTGTATACTGTATAAAGTTGAGCGGCTTTGTATCCTATCTCGGTTTCTGGGTAGTGATTAGACCGCTCCAATTGCGCAAAACACTTGAATAACATCACGGTCGATGCAAAATCTCAAGGCGAAAGGAGGAATGCACAACCTGAGGCCCCTAAGGGCTTACCTCGCTGCCTCGACCGAGCCCATGATGATGTGCCCATATCGCGGTTGCCGCTCGTGCGGCAGGCCCCGCGCCCGGCAGGGCGCAAACAAATGTGAGTAGAATGATACGGAATAGGAGACAACGTACCATGCGTACGCTTAAAACTTTGGTTATTGCAGTGCTGGTCCTGAGCGTGTCCGGCGTTGCGCTTGCCGAACTTCAGAATGTTGAAGTCGGCGGCAAACTGCAGATTCGCGGCAACTACTGGCGCCAGGACACCCTGGGCGCCACCTCCTTCGTCGAACAGCGCACCGCGCTGAACGTAAAGGCGGACTTCACCAATGACGTCAGCACCTTCGTCGAATTCGACAGCTATGGCGATTGGGGCCAGGGCTTCCGTTCGAACTACCTCACCGGCATTGACAGCCGGGGCGGCTCGGATGTGAGCCTTTACCAGGCCTATATCAACGTGAAGAATCTGTGGGGCACCCCGCTGAGTCTGCGCGTCGGCCGCCAGGAGCTGTCCTTTGGCGCCGAATTCCTGCTGGGCAACAACAGCACGGCCCCCTACTTCCACGGCCTGTCCTTTGACGCCATCCGCCTGACCTACGCCACCGACCAGTTCAAGATTGACGCCTTCGCCGCCAAACTTGCCGAGAACTTCCAGAACTTCGGCAAGGGCGACACCGACCTGTACGGCATCTATGGCAGTTACCTCGGCATCGAGGACGTCACACTGGACGCATACTGGCTCTATGTCCAGGACAATACGGTCGTCGGCAAGGATGTCGACATCCATATCCTTGGCCTCCGCGGATCGGGAAAAGTGGGCAGTTTCGACTTTGAAGCAGAAGTGGCTTACCAATTCGGCAACGTGGACGGCCAGCCGTCCGCCTGCCCGCTTGGCTTCGGTGAAGCCGACGTGAACTACGGCACCTTCGGCGGCGAGGCCATCGTGGGCTACACCTTCGATGTGGCCTGGCAGCCCCGTGTGTTCGGCCTGTTCGCCTACTACGGCGCCGGCAAAGCGGACAACAGTTGCTGGTCCAATGATCGCACGCTGCCCTTCAACCGCCTGTTCTCGGACGTTCAGTACAGCGACTTCGTCGACCTGAACTCCAATGCGACCAACGTTATCGGCTACGCCCTCGGCGTGCAGGTCTCCCCGACCGAATGCACCTCGCTGACCCTTGCGGGCAAGTATCTCGACACGGAAGAGAACATCGGCAAGCAGAGCGGCTGGGGCTGGGAAGTCAACCTGGTTGGCAGCTACCACTACAGTCAGGACCTGGCCTTCACCGCCGGTTACTCGCACTTCTTCGGGACCGATTGGGATCAGACCAAAGACTGCCCGGTCCACGACTGGGACGGCGAGAACAAGCCGGGCTGGGACTACTTCTTCGCCCAGACCGAGATCACCTTCTAGTTCTTTGCAATCAGCCTGAAAATACAGCCCCCCTGCGCACCCCGCAGGGGGGCTCTCCGTTGTGTCTGCCGAACCACCCACCCTATCGCAACAGGAGTACTTTGTGTGCTTTGGCTTCATTGCCCGTGCGTCGCGCCGCCACCCCCTTAAAATGATAATAGTAATATAATACCGCTTGAGCAATGGGTGAGGATTTCTATATGCTCTGCGCGCACACAATCACCGCGGTTTTGGTGCGTCCAGTGGTCTGCCAGAATACCGGGTCAGCGGTGCGGCCAATGCGACGAGCGCGGTGTGAAAGGAGGCATGATTCTTCGCGAGACCGCATGGGTTTGGCCCGCCGACCCGGCGGAATTATAGAGTGAAAAGAGTCTCACTGATTGCATCCGCAAGTGTGAGCAGTTAACCGACGCAAGAACGACATGAAACAGGAGGCAATGCATCGTGCGTGCAGTTACAGTAATCATTGTCATGGCGCTGGTCCTGAGTGTGGCCGGCACCGCTTTTGCCGAACTTCAAAACGTGGAAGTCGGCGGAAAACTGAAGATTCGCGGCAACTACTGGCGTTTTGGCGAGACCGGCGCCGAGTCTTTTGTGGAACAGCGCACGGCGCTGAATGTGAAGGCCGACTTCACCAATGACATCAGCACTTTTATCGAATTCGACAGTTACAGCGACTGGGGGCAGGGTTTCAGGTCCAACCACCTCACCGGCATTGACGGCCGCGGCGCGGCTGATGTCAGCCTTTATCAGGCCTACATTGACGTAAAGAACCTGTGGGGCACTCCGCTGAACCTGCGCGCCGGCAGACAGGAACTGTCCTTCGGCGCCGAATTCATGATGGGCAACAACAGCACCGCCCCGTATTTCTACGGCCTGTCTTTTGACGCTCTTCGCCTGACCTATGCCGCCGACCAGTTCAAGGTGGACGCTTTTGCCGCCACGCTGGCCGAAAACTTCAAGAATTTCGGCAAATGAGACACCGACCTGTATGGTGTATACGGCAGTTACCTCGGCATCGAAAACGTCACCCTCGACGCGTACTGGCTTTACCTGCGCGATGACACAGTCGCCGGACAGGGCGTCGACATTCACAGCTTCGGCGTGCGCGGCTCGGGCAAGGTGGGCGCTTTCGACTTTGAGACGGAATTGGTGTACCAGTTCG
>CAIJOU010000047.1 GCA_903822375.1 Candidatus Hydrogenedentota bacterium | reverse complement strand
GCAGCGCGTAGGTGTTGCCGTCCCATACCCGGATGATTTGGCCCACGGCGTGGGTGATGATGGTGGCACCGCCGCTGCCAAAGGCGACCTCAAGGTACTTGGCCGTCTTGAACCGGTCGGTGACCACGCCCGCCCAGTCCCTTGCGCGGTTGGCAATGCCGTCCAGCGTCTCTCCGCCCCAGCCACGCCAGGTTTCCGCGTACCGTTCGGTTTCCTCGAATGCGTGCAGCAGGGTTCCAGAGTCCGCATCATACAGACATGCGCGGCCGTAGCCCCCTGCCAGGAACCGTTTTCCATTCGGGGAGAAACAAAAGGAGTCTCCCGTGAGATCCCGTTCTTTCTCCGGAACAAGTGACCGCCGGGGGTATCCGTCGGTCAGGTAGACGATCTCCACATTAGGATATGCAGCTACGGCAACACGCGTGCCGTCATCGGAGAACACGGCTTGAATGGATACCGAGTCGTTCCAATCGCATTTTACGACAAAAGAGCAAAGCGCCTCCTGGTCTTTAGCCGCTGTGTCACGAAGCACGGCGGTCTTTCCGTCGATTTGCGCCACCAGAAAGCGCCCGTCCGGTGAAAGCGCAAGGGGGTTGCCTGGCCCGCTGCAAACGGGCGCATCGCCGGACTGCGCGTATATCGCGTAACTCCGGCTCTCGGGCTTCCACGGCTCCGTCTCTTTGCAGGAAATATCCGCGTAGTGGGTCATGGTGCGGTTGGTGATACCAAGCATGGCATAGGGGGACCGCGTTGGCACCAGCCATGCCCCGCATTTCCGGATGCCTTCAATCTGGTACGCCGTGAGTTTGGACCGTTCCGAGGGGCGGCCGGTAACCGGGCTGTAATCGAAATTCTTTACCAGAACATGTCCATCGCTGTTCAGTGCCACGCTTGCCTGCCCGGAGAGGAAACGTGAGCCGTCAAACACCTTGGTCGGGGTGGCGTCGGGCGTCGGTGGCCAGAGCCAGACATTGCGGTCCCCGTCCTGTGAAAGGACCATATCGGGCCCCTCGTCCGGCCGCTGAATCCGCACCCTGCGCAACATGTGTCCCGGGCGGGACAGGGTCTGCTGAATCGCGCCGGTCTGCGCGTCCAGCACACAGGCTTTCTGCCCGTCAATGGTTGTGAAATAAAGGCACTTCTCGTCAGCCGACCAAGTGGGTGTTCTGAAACGCTCTGAAACATCGCCAAGGTCGCGCACAAGGGTGCCCGTCTTTGCGTCGAACACCTTAAGACCGGTGGGGCCGTCCTTCTGGGGACAAATCGTGGCGAAAAGGCCTGAGGCCGACAGCCCCCCCCATGGACTGCAATAGCTGTCCTGAGCCGCATGCGCTTCGGAGGCCCTGCCGCTGTCCAGGTCTACCAAGAAGGACCCTTTGGGCCAGTCGTCCCACTGGTCCATGGAGGTTGCGGTCGACGGAATGTTGAACCTGAAAAACAACGCGGTCTTCCCATCCGGAGCGAAGGTCACGGGAAAGGCGTTCTTCATATCGCCGAAAACACGCTGCCTTCCGCTTTCCACGTCGTAGAGCACGGTGGTCAGTCGGGAGGAGACTTTTCCCGGGTCCGAATCGAAAATCGCAAGGACGCGTTTCGCGTTGGGCGACAGAAGCACCCTGGAAATGGAGCCATAACCGTCTTCCTTCCGTGACCACAGTGCTTGTCCGCTGACCTTGTCCAGCAGGAACATTTCGTTCTTTGACGTCCAGCCCACGAGGCGTTTTCCGCCCCATTCCACATTGCCACCCTGCGGATAGTGCCAGCGCTGCGCGCCCGAGCGGATGTCAAAGGCGCGGATGCCGTCCTGGTTGGAGATGAGGAGCAAGTCTTCTTCCGGCATGCAGTCCAGTCCGTTGTACAACGGTGCCGCGAGAAAGATGCATTCTTCGGGCTCGGTCGCCATGGGCTCCTCGGCGCGGCCGATGGCGGGAAGAAAGGCCAGTGCGCCCAGGAGCATGGCCCACAGAGTCCGACAGGTCTGACGTGGCATCATGGTTGCCCTCCTGATCACAATGTAGCAGAAGGCGTCAGTCTTTTGGAAGCAATCGCGGGGCTGCAGGGACTCTCTACCAAACTGCTCTGTCGAAGGGCGACTCTCGGGCAGAGTGCTCTGTGCACGGCGACGCTCATGACGGGGTCGCGACGTTGATCAGCAAGGCCTCTAGAATGCCCTGAGAGACGCGAACGCGGACCGGGCAGGATGATTTGGGCGACGAGAGCCCACCTCACCGCCAACATGGCAGGCACACCGGTTCCGCTCAAGAGCAGAGTGCGTCATCCCTGAAGTCTCTGACCGGGGTCAAGTGGGTTCTGGTCAGTCGTGCCGGGCGGCAATACAACAGGAAGCCCCGGCGGATATGTGATGGCCAGCCGGGGCAGTGCCGGGGAAAACGAACAGGAGTGGGAGGTTCCACCGGCACTCAGAAAATTATACCCGTGAATTCCGCACAAGACAAGTCTTAGGACCGCGAATGGAATGTGGTGTCAGGGTTAGGAGAAGGGTATCCCACTTGCGGTCGTGCCGTGCAGGTCACGGCAAGCATCGCGACAAATGGTTCTCTTTTCCCTCATTTCTTCATAGGCACGGTCCAACATCGAGATTTTTGGGGAAGTCCTGATTGTGAAATTCGGCGGGTTGCGGAGGCGGCAGGGAAGAAGTAAACTGCGTGGCAGGCTCTCCCCAGCACAGGAATGTCTCCTGATGCCGGGTGGGGCCGATTGGAGAGGTCGTTTCGTGAAGTCTGCTGCCTCAGGCCGTGAGTGCATTGCCGAGTTTATCGGCACCTATGTCCTCGTGTTCTTCGGGGTGGGCTCCGTTCACGCCGCGGTGCTCACCGGGGCACAGTCCGGGCTTTGGCAGGTTGCGGTGGTATGGGGCATCGCAATCGCCCTTGCCATCTACGCCGCGGGGGCCGTCTCGGGCGCACACATCAATCCGGCCATGACGCTGGCCTTTGCAGCCTTTCGCGGATTCCCGGCATGGAAAGTCCCGTTCTACGTCGCGGCCCAGATTGCGGGGGCCTTCTTCGCGGCGGCAACTTTGTACGTCCTTTTCGGCAACATCCTGCATTCCTTCGAGTCGTCCATGGGGATCGTCCGGGGGCAGGCGGGCAGCGAGCTGTCCGGCATGGTGCTGGGCGAGTACTTCCCCAATCCCGCCGTCGCCAAGGCACAGGGATGGGGACCCGAGAGCGTCACGCTGTGGCAGGCCATGCTGGCCGAGGGAATCGGCACCGCCTTCCTCGCATTCTTCGTGTTCTCGGTCACGGACAGGCGCAATTCCGGCGGTCCCGGCGACCGCCTCGCGCCGCTGTTCATCGGCTTGGCCGTCTCCATCGTCATCTCGATCATCGCCCCGTTGACGCAGGCCGGGCTCAATCCGGCGCGGGATTTCGGCCCCCGGCTGTTCGCGTGGCTCGCCGGGTGGGGCCACGTCGCCATTCCCGGCCCGAGGGGCGGCTTCCTCGCGGTGTATATCCTTTCGCCCATGATCGGCGGCCTTTCCGGCGCGGCGGTCTACCAGGCGCTGGTGCGTTCGGCGTTTCAGCAAGCGCAGGCCTCCGTATGCTGCGAGGCGGCTGGAT